>JANMBW010000204.1:0-6192 GCA_031360565.1 Polaromonas sp. | reverse complement strand
ACCCTTGCCCCGTATGCTTTGTCCCAGGTAGTGGATGTCGCCCTCAAGGATGGGCAGGGTGCCGGTGATGGCTTTCATCGTCGTGGTCTTGCCGGCGCCATTTGAGCCAATCAGGGTCACGAGCTCGCCTTCATTGACGTGCAGGTCAATACCCTTGACCGCCTCAATGCCGCCATAGGCAACCTTCAAGCCCTTGATGCTTAAAAGTGTGTTGGACATGCGGTGGCGGTGTTCACTGGGGCCCCTTGCCGAGGTAGGCAGTGATCACCTGTTCGTTTTTTTGCACCTCTGCTGGCGCACCCTCGGCAATCTGTTTGCCGTAGTCCAGCACCGTCACCCGGTCGCACAAACCCATCACCAGCTTGACATCGTGCTCGATCAGCAAAATGGTCCGGTTGTCTTTCCGGATCTGGTCTATCAGCCCGCGCAACTGGACTTTTTCTGTCGCGTTCATGCCCGCAGCGGGTTCATCGAGCGCGATCAGCTGCGGATCGGTTGCCAGCGCCCTGGCAATTTCCAGGCGCCGCTGGTCGCCATAGCTCAGCGTGCGGGCCTTGAAGTCGGCATACCGGCCAATGCCGACATACTCCAACAATTCGTGCGAGCGTCGGGCGATGGCGGCCTCTTCAGCCCGGAAAGCGGGCGTGCGCAGCATCGCACCCCAGACCCCTGATCGAGTGCGGCAGTGACGGCCTACCATGACGTTTTCAAGCGCTGTCATGTCGGCAAACAAGCGAATATTCTGAAAAGTACGGGCAATGCCGGCAATCGCCACTTCATGAACCGCATGCGGTTGGTATGGCTTGCCTGCCAGCTCAAAGCTGCCGCTATCGGGTGCGTAGAGCCCGGTCAGCACATTGAAGAAGGTGGTCTTGCCGGCACCATTGGGGCCAATCAAGCCGTAGACCTGCCCACGCTCGATTTGAATGCCCACATCACTGAGCGCCTGCAGGCCACCAAAGCGCTTGGACACACCAGTGACTCGGAGAACAGTTTCACCCATCGCCATTTCCCTCAGCTGTTCACGGCTTCGGGCTGCGGCTTCCCTGAGTTACCAGACTTGCCATGCTCAGGTGCGGGCCACAAGCCGCGTGGGCGCATCAGCATGATGCTGATCATGGCCAGCGCGATCAACAGCTGACGCAAGATGGCCGAGTCCAGCCGGCCGTCGGTCATGGCCTGCAACGGCCCCGCCACATGTCGCAACACTTCGGGCAGTGCAGCGAGCAACAAGGCCCCCAGAATGACGCCCGGCAAGTGGCCGATACCGCCCAGTACCACCATCGCCACGATCATCACCGACTCCATCAGGCTGAAGGACTCGGGTGAGACAAAGCCTTGAAAAGCAGCGAACATGGCGCCCGACACACCGCCAACGGTGGCGCCCATGCCGAAAGCCAACAGCTTGAGGTTGCGGGTGTTGATGCCCATGGCCTTGGCAGCAATTTCGTCTTCACGAATCGCCATCCAGGCGCGACCAATGCGTGAATTCTCCAGGCGGTGGCAAATGACCACCGAGACAATCACCAGCACCAGAAAGAGGTAGTAATACATGGATACCGAGTTGACGGTCAAGCCGAAAAGGTCATGGCTTTTTCCGAGGTCGAATCCAAAAAACTTCATCGAATCAATCTGGTTGATGCCCTTGGGACCGTTGGTCAGATTGATCGGTCGATCCAGATTGTTCAGAAACACACGGATGATTTCACCAAAACCCAGCGTCACGATGGCCAGATAATCGCCGCGCAACTTCAGCGTAGGCGCGCCTAACAGCACCCCAAACAAACCGGCCAGCATGGCCGCGGCAGGAATGATGGCCCAAATGGGCAAGTGCAGACCAGCCGGAAAGGCCGCCGCAATTGCAGGAAAGGCTTCTGCCAGATGGGGGGAGCCGAGCAGGGCAAACAGGTAAGCACCGACGGCAAAAAACGCCACATAGCCCAGATCGAGCAGACCGGCATAGCCCACCACAATGTTCAGTCCTAGCGCGAGCAAAACATAGAGCAGCGCCATGTCGACGATGCGCACCCAGGCATTGCCTCCCTGCTGCAACAGCAGGGGGAGCACCAGCAGAACCACAGCAACGATAAAAAAAGTCAGGCGTTTGGGGGGCTTCATCAGCGTTTTCATTTAAGGAGCCGGCTCAGGCCCGATCGGCCACACGCTCGCCGAGCAAACCGGAGGGCCGCAGCGTGAGCACAAAAATCAGCACGATGAAGGCAAAGATGTCCGAGTACTGGCTGCCCAGAACGCCACCGGTCAGGGGGCCGATATAGCCCGCACCGATGGACTCGATCAGCCCTAACAGAATGCCGCCCAGCACTGCTCCGCCAAGATTGCCGATGCCGCCGAACACCGCCGCGGTGAAGGCCTTGAGTCCCGGCAAAAAACCCATGGTGTGCTGCACCGTGCCGTAGTTGGACGCGTACATCACGCCGGCCAGCGCAGCCAGCACAGCACCGATGACGAAGGTGGCAGAAATGACCGCATCAGGTCGCACCCCCATCAAAGCCGCCACACGCGGGTTCTCGGCGGTCGCGCGCATGGCCCGCCCCAGCCGGGTGTAATGTACCAGCCACATCAGCACTGAAAGCGAGACCGCCGTGGCACCCAGAATGAAAAGCTGCGTTACCGTGATGACCGCACCGCCAAAATGAAAAGGCTCAGACGGCAGCAGCGTCGGATAGGATTTGTAATTGGGCTTCCAGATGATCATGGCCAGTGTCTGCAACAACAGGGACATGCCAATGGCGGTGATCAGCGGCGCCAGCTTGGGGGCATTGCGAAGCGGCCGGTAGGCAATTTTTTCGATTGCAAAATTGAGCGCGCCACAGACCACACAGGCAATCAGCAGCGAGACCAGCAAGATCAGCCAGCCTGGCGTGCCGGGCATCGCGTCTTGCATCAAGCCAATAATGGTCCAGCTGGTCAGCGCGCCGACCATCAGCACCTCGCCGTGTGCGAAGTTGATCAGGTTGATGATGCCGTAAACCATGGTGTAACCCAGCGCGATCAAGGCATACATGCTGCCGAGAACCAGGCCGTTGATGACCTGCTGCAGGAACACTTCCATAAAACGACGCTCCCGGTTGGCGATCAATCGACATGCGTTCCCCCCAAAGCAGGGGTAAATAACTCGGCACGCCACGAGGCGCCAGGTGATGGCAGGGCGGGTGCGTTGCGAAATTGTATCCAGCAGGCGGTAGCGAGAATCGGGCCAGCAGTTTGATGGGCGCGGGGTTTACCCGTGTCGACACCCTTAAAAATGTCACCCTTTCTGGGCGTTTTTAAGCTTCAGTTCCCTTAACTTTTCGGCAATCCGGATCTCCAGACCCCGATCAACGGGGCGGTAAAACCCGGGTGCCTGCATGCCCTCTGGAAAGTAGTTTTCGCCGGCGGCAAAACCGTCCTCTTCGCCATGCGCATAGCGGTAATTTTTGCCGTGGTCCAGCGTTTTCATGAGTGCGGTCGGCGCGTTGCGCAGATGCAAAGGTACCGGTCGGGTGCCCTCCTTTTTAACCAGCGCTTTGGCTTCGTTAAACGCCCGGTACACCGCGTTGGACTTGGGGGCGACCGCAAGATAAATCACGCATTCTGCCAGCGCCAGTTCCCCTTCGGGCGAGCCCAGTCGCTCGTAAACCTCGGCTGCATCGAGCGCCAGCCGCAAGGCTCGTGGGTCGGCCAGGCCAACGTCTTCACTGGCCATGCGGATGAGCCGACGCGCCATGTATTTGGGCTCTGCACCGCCGTCGAGCATGCGCATCAACCAATACAGCGCCGCATCGGGATCAGAGCCGCGCACCGATTTGTGCAGCGCCGAGATGGTGTCGTAAAAAACGTCGCCAGCCTTGTCGTAGCGGCGCATGCGTTCGCCCAATACCTTGATCAACCAGGCATCGCTGACCTCGGTCATGCCGTCTGCCAACGGATCGCTGCGGGCAGCTACTTCCAGCGACTCCAGCGTGTTGAGCAGCCGCCTGGCATCCCCATCGGCATAGGAAACGAGCCGATCAAGCGCGTCATGCGCTACACTTTTAATAGCTAATAACGCACGTTTTTCCAGGGCTACAGCCACTATTTTCTTTAAATCCGGCTCCTGCAACGGCTGCAGCACGTAGACTGCGGCGCGAGACAGCAAAGCCGAATTGACTTCGAACGACGGGTTTTCCGTGGTGGCGCCAATGAAGGTGAACAGCCCGCTTTCAACATGTGGCAAAAACGCGTCCTGCTGACTCTTGTTGAACCGGTGCACCTCGTCTACAAAAACAATAGCCGGCCGCGCCTGATCCCCACCCTGAGTCCGCCAGATGCTGGCTTGCTCCACCGCCTCGCGGATGTCCTTGATGCCGCCCAGCACGGCTGAGATAGTTATGAAGTGCGCGTCGAAGCTGTGAGCCATCAAGCGCGCGATGGTAGTTTTTCCGACCCCGGGTGGCCCCCACAAAATGCAACTGTGCGGCTGGCCAGACTCAAACGCGACCCGCAGCGGCATGCCCTGCCCAAGCAGGTGCTGTTGACCAATTACTTCACTCAAAGACTGGGGTCGCAAACGCTCCGCCAGTGGAATGCTTGGCAGGGTTTTGTTTTTCAGAATACTCATCGGGTGAAACGGGATCAAGCCAGGCATCAAACAGGCGCTGAGCCTAGCTTAAACCAGACTCGACTCGAACTCGGGACGCTTACTGCCGACTGATGTCGCTACCCGGTGGTGGTTTGAATTGAAAGCTGGCTGTGGCGAGCACAGGGTTCACGACAAACTGGCTAAAGGTCATGACCGAACGCTGGCCAAAGCTGTCGAGAATATCCAACTCGGCCAGTTCCTGGCCTTTGTCGGTAGCCCTGAAGCCAACGCTGATGGTTTGCAATTGGCCGTCTTTGGTTTTGGGCGTCGCCTGCACCCACTGCAGCCCACCTTTTTCCGGCAGGGCTTTGAGGGTGAAGTCGGCCTGCAGGCCTTTCAGATCTGCAGCAGCTGCAATCACGGCAGCGGGTGTGCCGTTGAGCACCTGCGACAACTTGCGCGACGTCACCTGGTTGAGGTCCACGTCATGCAGCCAGAGTGTTTGCCCATCGGAAACAATACTTTGCTCAAATGGTTTTATATAAACAAACTTGAAACGGTTCGGACGCAAAAATTCAAATGTGCCGCTGGAGGTTTTGGTTTTAGCAACTTGCCCGGCTTTGGCCGGACCCGTCACCACCTGGGTAAACACGGCGCGGCCACTTTGTGTGGTTTTAACGAAGTTCTCAAGGCTTTCCAGGCCGGTAGCCGACACCGGCTGTGCGTAAGTTGCTACTGAAGTAATAGCAAACATGAGCGACAGTAAAGCCTTTGTTCGCCAGACAGGCGCCGCACGAAGCGGGCGCAGCAAGAATAAAAAGTTCATGGCGATTGGATGGGGGTGACGCTGCAAAGTTCAGTCCGCCTTCATTCCGCCCGCGCCGGTACCAGGATGTCGCGCTGGCCACTGCCTGACATGGCACTGATCAAGCCCGATTTTTCCATGTCCTCCAGCATGCGCGCTGAGCGGTTGTAGCCGATCTTGAGGTGCCGCTGCACCAGTGAAATGGAAGCCTTGCGATTTTTCAGCACGATCTCGACGGCCTGGTCGTACATCGGATCTTTTTCATCACCCTTGCCGCCGGACTCGCTGAAATCACCGCCCAGGTCGCCGCCTTCGCCATCAACCGTGCCGCCCTCCAGCACACCGTCGATGTAGTTGGGTTCGCCCTGCGCTTTGAGGTAGGCGACCACACGGTGCACCTCGTCGTCGCTCACAAAAGCGCCGTGCACGCGAATCGGAAAACCGGTACCGCTCGGCATGTAGAGCATATCGCCCATGCCCAACAAGGCCTCGGCTCCCATCTGGTCCAGAATCGTGCGGCTGTCGATTTTGCTGCTCACCTGAAACGACAGGCGCGTCGGAATGTTGGCCTTGATCAAGCCGGTGATCACGTCGACACTGGGGCGCTGGGTGGCCAGCACCAAATGGATACCAGCGGCACGGGCCTTTTGTGCCAGCCGGGCGATCAGCTCCTCAATCTTTTTACCGACCACCATCATCAGGTCGGCCAGCTCGTCGATCACCACCACGATGTAGGGCAGGCGCTCAAGCGGTTCGGGCTGGTCAGGCGTGAGGCTAAACGGGTTGTACAAAAACTCGCCCCGCCCCTTGGCTTCGTCGATCTTGG
>JANMBW010000195.1:0-4253 GCA_031360565.1 Polaromonas sp. | reverse complement strand
GCCTGCTGGCCCTGCGTTTGCCCTGGCGCTGGCGCCTACTGGGGCTGCCACTGCTACTCCCGGTGCTGCTGTGGCAACCCATCCGGCCCGCGCCGGGCGAGTTTGAACTGGTGGGGGCCGATATCGGTCAAGGCAACGCCGTGCTGGTACGCACCGCAAGCCATAGCCTGGTGTACGACACCGGACCGCGCTTTTCGCGTGAAAGTGACGCCGGGCACCGGGTGCTGGTGCCTTTGCTGCGGGCATTTGGCGAGCGGCTGGACCTGCTGGTGCTTAGCCACCGTGATCTCGACCATGTGGGGGGCGCCGTGGCCGTGCTGGCGATGCAGCCGCAGGCCGGATTTCTCAGCTCGATTGAAAAGTCCCATGCCCTGCAGGCGGTGCGAGCCGCTACCCCATGCCTTGCAGGGCAACACTGGCGCTGGGATGGGGTGGATTTTGACGTCCTTCATCCGGCGGCGGCCGACTATGACACGGTGAATAAATCCAACGCCATGAGCTGCGTGCTGAGGATTTCCAGCGGGAAGCAAACCGCTTTGCTGGTCGGCGACATTGAGGCGCCGCAGGAGCTGCGGCTGATCGCTGATGCCCGGCTGGCCAGCCTGCTCAAGGCCGACTTTTTGCTGATCCCGCATCACGGCAGTAAAACCTCATCGACTACGGCGTTTCTTGACGCGGTGCAGCCAAGTCTGGCCCTGGCGCAGGCTGGTTACCGGAATCGTTTTGGCCATCCCGCCGAAAGTGTGCTGTCACGCTACCGCGAGCGTGGCATCCGGGTCTATCAATCGCCGTGGTGCGGCGCAGCAAGCTGGCGCAGCGACCAGCCTGGCGAGGTCGTCTGCCAACGCCAGCAGGCAATGCGCTACTGGCACCATCGCCCAGCCGGAATGCCTTGACCTTGTCGGATCGGTTAGCCCAGTCTGGCATGCGCAAAAAATCCAGGTGGCGCATTACTTGCTAAGCTATCTGCACAACAATTGCCAGGCGCTAGACGGAGATAAAGCCCATGAGCCAACCGATGTTTGATGAAATGCATGCTGGCCCTGACAGCGTGCGGGACCATTACCAGAGTTACCAGCGCTGGCTGTCTCGCCAGCCGCTGGAGTCCATGCAGGCGCGCCGTGCCGAAGCAGAAATGATTTTTCGCCGGGTGGGCATCACCTTCGCCGTCTATGGCGCCAAGGATGAAGACGGTGCCGGGACCGAGCGCCTGATTCCGTTTGACCTGATTCCCCGAATCATTCCGGCGCACGAGTGGGCCACGCTTGAAAAAGGCCTGGTGCAGCGGGTCACCGCGCTCAACCGTTTCATCCATGACGTATACCACGGGCAGGACATTCTCAAGGCGGGCGTGGTGCCGTCCGAGCAGATTTTTCAAAACGCGCAGTTCCGGCCCGAGATGATGGGCGTCGATGTGCCGGGCAACATCTATTCGCAAATTGCCGGCATTGACATCGTTCGCGCGCCCGACGCGACCGGTGCCGGGCAGTACTACGTGCTTGAAGACAATTTGCGTGTCCCCAGCGGCGTCAGCTACATGCTGGAAGACCGCAAGATGATGATGCGCCTGTTCCCGGAGCTGTTCAGTGAAAACCGGGTGGCGCCCGTGGCGCACTATCCCGACCTGCTGCTCGAAACCTTGCGCGCTTCGGCACCGCCCGCCACGGCCGACCCAACGGTGGTGGTGCTGACGCCCGGCATGTACAACTCGGCCTATTTTGAACATGCTTTCCTGGCGCAACAGATGGGCATTGAACTGGTCGAAGGCCAGGACCTGTTTGTCAAGGACAACTTTGTCTACATGCGGACCACGCGCGGCCCCAAGCGGGTCGATGTGATTTACCGCCGGGTCGATGATGATTTTCTGGACCCTCTGGCTTTCCGTCCAACTTCCACCCTGGGTTGTGCGGGACTGCTCAATGTCTACCGTAGCGGCAATGTGGCCTTGTGCAACGCAATCGGCACTGGCGTGGCCGACGACAAGTCGATTTACCCGTATGTGCCCAAGATGATCGAGTTCTATCTGGGTGAAAAGCCAATTCTGATGAACGTGCCGACCTATATGTGCCGCAATCCAGAAGACCTGAAGTACACACTGGCCCATCTCAAGGATCTGGTGGTCAAGGAAGTGCACGGCGCCGGCGGTTACGGCATGCTGGTTGGCCCGGCCTCCACCAAAGCGGAAATCGAGGAATTTCGTGCTGCGCTGCTGGCCAACCCGGCAGGCTACATCGCCCAGCCGACGCTCAGTTTGTCGACGTGCCCCACCTACGTTGACAGCGGCGTGGCCCCGCGCCACATTGACTTGCGACCGTTTGTGCTCAGCGGTAAAGAGGTGCAGATGGTGCCTGGTGGCCTGACGCGGGTGGCCCTGAAGGACGGCTCGCTGGTGGTCAATTCGTCCCAGGGAGGTGGCACCAAAGACACCTGGATTCTGGAGGGGCCATCGGTGGTCTGGCAGTCACAGTCGCAGTCACAAACGACATTCACCACCGAGCCTGTCCAGGCTTCAACAGGAGCCCATTGATCATGCTGTCACGTACTGCTGACCATCTTTTCTGGATGTCTCGTTACACCGAGCGGGCCGAGAACACCGCTCGCATGCTCGATGTCAATTACCAAACCGCCATGCTGCCGCAGTCGGCTGGCGCGGCACAGGTGGGGTGGGAAGGTTTGCTGAGCATCAGTGAACTCAAGCCGGCGTATGTCAAGAAATACGGCGAGACGATTGACCAGCGCAACGTGATGGACTTCATGGTGCGGGATGAAGAAAACGCGTCCAGCATCGTCTCGTGCCTGAAAAATGCCAGGGAAAATGCCCGCGCGGTTCGCGGAACCCTGACGACCGAGGTTTGGGAAACGGAAAACCAGACCTTTCTGGAAGTGATCCGCATGCTCAACAACGGAGACTTCGAGCGCGATCCCTCGGCCTTTTTTGAATGGGTCAAATTTCGTTCGCACCTGTCACGCGGCGTGACCGCCGGAACCATGTTGCAGGACGAAGCGTTTCATTTTCTGCGCCTGGGCACTTTCCTGGAACGTGCCGACAACACCGCGCGTTTGGTGGACGTGAAGTTCCATGCCGTGCAAAGTGATTTCCTGGGCTTGGCGACCGAGAAAGATCTGGAGTTCGATTTTTACCACTGGAGTTCCATCTTGCGCAGCGTCTCGGGCTTTGAGATCTACCGCAAGGTCTACCGCGATGTCATCAAGCCCGAACGGGTGGCCGAGCTGCTGATACTGCGGCCTGACATGCCGCGCTCGCTGCTTGGTTGCCTCAATGAGGTGATGAGCAATCTGGCCATGGTGACCAGCGATGCGTCCAGCGAAACCCAGCGGCGGGCCGGCAAGCTGCGGTCTGATTTGCAGTTTGCCCGCATCGACGAAATTCTGGCGACCGGACTGCATGCGTTTTTGACCCAGTTTCTGGACCGGGTCAACGAACTCGGTTCCCACCTGAGCCGCGAATTCCTCGTGCCTGCGACCACTTGAAGAATCAACGCGAGACGGAAGGGCCGCCGCGCCGGGCCGCCCCAAGCAAGGCCAGCCCCCTCGGGGGGCAGAGAGCTACGCGAAGCGAGCGAACGTGGGGGCAACTTGGGGGAAGGGCCGCCGCGCCGGGCCGCCCCAAGCAAGGCCAGCCCCCTCGGGGGGCAGAGAGCTACGCGAAGCGAGCGAATGTGGGGGCACGTTAATTGATGAAGCTGCACATCCGTCACACCACTGACTACCGCTACAGCGAACCCTTGCGTTATGCCCTGCAAACGCTGTGGCTCACGCCGCAGTCCAGTCCAGCGCAAACCGTCAACTTCTGGAGCGTGGGGGCTCCGGAAAAGCTGTTCGCCCAGAAGGATGCGTTTGGCAACACCATCCAGTCGTATACCTTCGTTGGCAACGCTCTCGACAACGTACGGTGGAGCCTGGTCAACGCTGCGGGTGATGTACAGACCTGGGGTGTGGCGGAGTTTGTGGATGCCGACCTGTTGCCGCATCCGTATTTCTTTTTACGCGCTTCGCCGCTGGCAGAGCCGCATTGGCAACTGGCCGAGTTCGGGCGACGCTTTATTGCACAAAGCACCGATGGAAAGGCCAATTTGGCGGCGCTTTTGGAGCTTAGCCAAGGTGTCGCGGACACTGTTAGCTATAAAAAAAATAGCACTGATGTCACCACTACGGCACTAGAAGCTTTCAAGTCCGGCGCTGGGGTGTGCCAGGACCAGGCCCATGTGATGGTGGCCATTTGCCGTAGCCTG
>JANMBW010000323.1:0-1663 GCA_031360565.1 Polaromonas sp. | reverse complement strand
CATGGCGCGCTCCTGGTTTTCAAACTCGCCGGACCAGCCAATGGTGTAGCCCGGCGGCAGTTTGATGGTTTTTTCAACCCTGGCCTGCATGTCTTTGACGACTGAGCCCATGTCACGGTCTTTGATGAATATGCCGATGGCGGTGGCGCGTCGGCCTGCCTCACGCGCAATATTCATGGCACCGCCGGTTTCACGAATGGTGGCCACGCTGCCCAGTTGGGCATAGCCGCCATCGGGTGTGGGTATCAAGGTTTGGCCTAGGCTGGCCATGGTCCGCTTGGCTTCAGGCAGGCGTACGGCTACGGCAAACTTGCGCTCGCCCTCCCACAACTGTGTGGCGGCCTTGCCCGCCAGCGCGGCTTCAATCACGTCCTGAATGTCTTGCACGTTCAGCCCCAGGCGGGCGGCGCGGTCACGGTCAATGTCTATGACCAGTTGTGGCAAGTCACCAGCACGGTTGATCTCCGCCCGATACACCCCTTGCACCTGCTTGATCTCGCGTTCGATGTCTTCCGTGATGCGTTTGAGCTCAGTCAGATCATCGCCGGATACCTTGATCACGATCTGCCCGTCGATCTGCGAAATCGATTCCAGCACGTTGTCTCGAATCGGTTGGGAAAACGTTGGCTCCATGCCCGGCAGGGCTGAAACAACTTTGTCCATTTCGTCAATCAACTGGGCTTTGGTCAGGCCCTTGCGCCACTGTTCTTCGGGTTTGATATCGACAAACACCTCGGCCATGCTGATGGTTTTAGGGTCGGTGCCGTCTTCGGGCTGACCCGCTTTGGAGACTGCGGTGCGTACCTCGGGCACTTTCAAGAGGGCCAGGCGTACATTGCGCAAAATACGCGCGGCCTCGTCGTTGGATACGCTGGACGGCAGCCGCAAATTCACCCAAATCGTGCCCTCATTGAGCTCCGGCAAAAACTCCGACCCCAAGCGGCTGGCCACGACCATACTGAGGGCAAAAATACCCAGCGCAATTGCCACCACGGTACGGCGCTTCGTCAAAGCCCAGTTCAAGATCGGCTCGTACACGCGCTTGCAGGTAGCTACGACGCGGTTGTCGCCATGCGGCAATTTTTTGCGCAATATCCAGTAAGCCAGCAGCGGCACCAGCGTGAGCGAGAAGATCAGCGAGCCAACCAGCGCGGTCGTCACCGACAGGGCCATCGGCTGAAAGATGCGGCCTTCGTGCCGTTGCAGCGCAAAAATCGGGATGTGCGCCGCAATGATGATGAGCATCGAAAACAGCGTCGGCCGCCCGACTTCGCTGGCGGCGTCAATGATGACGCTGCGCCGCTCGTCGTCGGTCATGGTTTCCTTGCGCTCGGACAGGCGGTGCAGGATGTTTTCAATCACGATCACCGCGCCGTCCACAATGATGCCGAAATCCATCGCCCCCAGACTGAGCAAGTTGGCGGGCACGCCCATGATTTTCAGACCCAGGAAGGTCGACAGCAGCGCCAGCGGAATGATGACCACCACCGCCATGCTGGCCCTGACATTGGACAAAAACAGGTACAGGACCAGTGCCACCAGCAACGCCCCCTCCAGCAGGTTTTTAAACACTGTCGTCAGGGTTTTACCCATCAGCCAGGTGCGGTCGTAATAGGGCACGATTTGCACCCCCTTGGGCAGCACGCGGTCGTTGAGTTCGGTA
>JANMBW010000186.1:0-2874 GCA_031360565.1 Polaromonas sp. | reverse complement strand
CCGGCACCGGCGGCCTGACCCGCATCACCGACAAGCGCAAGGTGCGACGCGACCTCGCCGATATTTTCTGCACCACTTCAGAAGGCGTTCGTGCGGACCGGGCCAAAGACTGGAAACTGATCGACGAGCACGCCAAGCCGCAGCAGTTCAATCAACTGCTTGCTACTGAAATAATAGCATTGTGCGAACATTCCAAAAGGGCTGCAGGCATTAAAGGTATAGAACTCACGCCTTTGAAGCGGCTTATTGATGATGCCGGCTACCACTACAGTACGGTCGATGTGGTGGTAGACCGGGCTAGCCGCATCGCGACGCTGACGGTCAAGGCGCCGGGCCCCAATATGGAGTCCACGCCTGATGCCATCGAGGCAGCTGGCGCCAACTGGTTTCCCCTGCGGATGCAACGCGAACTGGACGACGCAATATTGAACTTGCGCACCAACGAACTTGAAGTCGGCACCTGGGTCATCAAAACCACAGGTGATGCCCACTATGTCATCAAGATGGATCAGATCTTGAACCAGCTCCAGGACCACTGGCTGGTCAAAGAAACTACCGGTGCACTGCGCCGGACCCTTGCCCGCCTGGATGTCACCAGCCGCTCCCTGATTGCCTTGGTAAATTCCGGATCATGCTTTGCCGGCACCTTCTATGAACTGGCTTTGGCCTGCGACCGCATTTACATGCTGGACTTGCCGGATTCGCCTGATGCCGCGCCGGCCCTTGAATTAAGCCCGGCCAACTTCGGCTGGTTTCCTGCTGTCAACGGCTTGAGCCGTCTGCAAACCCGTTTTTATGAAGATGAATCAAGCATCGACCAATTGAAAACTTTGGGCGACAGTCCGCTGCGCGCCGACCAGGCGCTGGCACTCGGGCTCGTCACACTCACGCCTGACGACATCGACTGGGACGACGAGATTCGCATCATGCTCGAAGAGCGCGCCAGCCTGTCGCCAGACGCGATGACGGGGCTGGAGGCATCGCTGCGCTTTCCGGGTAAAGAGACGATGGAAACCCGCATTTTTGGTCGCCTGTCAGCCTGGCAAAACTGGATTTTCATTCGCCCCAACGCTGTGGGCGAAGAGGGCGCATTGAAGTTGTTTGGCACCGGCAAGAAAGCCAAATTTGATTGGAAACGCATTTAACTCCCTGGAGATAGCAACATGAGCACGATTGATCTGCAAGCGCTGATCCCAAACAACGTCCAGCTGGGCGACAACCGCCAGCTCCAGCGTGCGCTGGAACACTGGCAGCCAGCTTTTTTAAATTGGTGGGAAGAAATGGGTCCGAGTGACTTCAAGGCCAAGGAGGTCTATTTACGCACCGCCGTCGGCGTGGACGCGTCGGGCTGGGCCAGCTACGGCTACACCCCCATGCCCGACTACCGCTGGGGTATTTTTTTGGCCGATCAGGAGCAGGGCCGCAAGATCGGTTTTGGCGACCATATGGGCCAGGATGTCTGGCAGGAAGTGCCAGGCGAATACCGCAGCACCTTCCGCCGCCTGATCGTCACACAGGGTGACACCGAGCCGGCGTCGGTCGAGCAGCAGCGCCTGCTGGGTCACACTGCGCCGTCGCTCTATGACCTGCGCAACCTGTTTCAAGTCAACGTTGAAGAAGGTCGCCACCTGTGGGCCATGGTTTACCTGCTGCACGCGCACTTTGGCCGCGATGGTCGCGAGGAAGCCGAGGAACTGCTGATGCGCCACAGCGGTGACGCCGACAAGCCGCGTATTTTGAGCACCTTCAACGAGCCCATGGACAACTGGCTCAGCTTTTTCATGTTCACTTACTTCACCGACCGCGATGGCAAGTTCCAGCTCAAGAGCTTTGCCGAGTCGGCTTTCGATCCGCTGGCCCGTACCACACGCTTCATGCTGACGGAAGAAGCGCACCACATGTTTGTCGGCGAAACCGGCATCGGTCGCGTGATTCGACGCACCTTGGAGGTCATGAAAGAGTTGGACACCAACGATCAGGCCACACTCAGAAAAGCCGGTGTCATTGATCTGCCGACGGTACAGAAATTCATGAACTTCTGGTTCACGTCGTCGCTTGATCTGTTTGGTTCAGAGTCGTCGAGCAATGCGGCAAACTACTTTGCCAACGGCATCAAGGGCCGTCCGGACGAAGCCAAATTTGCCGACCACGTTGAGCTGGACACCGGCTTGTTGATCCACGTGCCCGACGGCCAGGGCGGCATGACGTCCGAGACCATTTCCACCCGTAATGGTATGAATGAAGTGACGCGCATGGAATACGTCAAGGACTGCAACATTGGCTTGACGCGCTGGAACATGGGCATCAAGCGCGCGGGGGTGGCTTTCGAGTTTGCCCTGCCGTCGACCCGCTTCCGCCGCAGCGTGGGTAGTTGGGCCGGTATCCACACCGACCCCCACGGTGCACCGATTACTGCAGCAGAGTTTGATGCCAGAAAAGAAGAGTGGTTGCCGACACCCGCAGACATCAGTTTTGTCAAAAGTCTGATGCAACGCGTTACCGAGCCAGGCAAGATGGCCGGCTGGATTGCACCGCCCGATCGAGGCATCAACGCCAACCCGTTAGAGTACCAATACGTCAAGCTTTGAGAGGCTCAACTCAGGCGCAAAAAAATGCTGCCAGCCCGACGGGACCAAGCGGTTAGCGCTATAATTTGGCACTTGTCGGAGTGTGGCGCAGTCTGGTAGCGCACCTGGTTTGGGACCAGGGGGTCCAAGGTTCGAATCCTTGTACTCCGACCAAATAAATTTTAAAAGCCCACGAATGTGGGCTTTTTTGCGTCTGCGGCGATGATGCGTCATCCGCCAGTAGCGCAGAGAGTGATAAGA
Source organism: Polaromonas sp. (assembly GCA_031360565.1). Lineage (GTDB taxonomy): Bacteria > Pseudomonadota > Gammaproteobacteria > Burkholderiales > Burkholderiaceae_C > Polaromonas. The sequence goes on along the minus strand of JANMBW010000186.1, from coordinate 46 downwards.
GCTCCAAATTCAAGACGCCAGTCCTGGTTTCTGGTAGCTGCAGTCG
>JANMBW010000116.1:0-2918 GCA_031360565.1 Polaromonas sp. | reverse complement strand
TTTCAGCCAGCCTTTGACGCCCCAGGCATCGAGAATGCGGCCCACCTCGATGGCGTCATCAGGCAGGCCAGATGGATTCAGGCTAAACATAAAAGAAGGTCACAAACTCGCTGCGCGACCGGCGCTACCCAAATCAAGATCTACATTCCCATCGGGCGACCCGACGGGAATAGTCGCAGGCGTCAGGCGGTCTTGGCAGCAGCCGTTGCGCCTTGCTTGATCAACCGCTCAACGGTAGGGGAAGCTTGTGCTCCCACACCGATCCAGTGGGTCAAGCGGTCTTGCATGATGCGCAGACCTTCTTCGCCACCTTTGGCAATCGGATTGTAAAAACCGATACGCTCGATGAAGCGACCATCGCGGCGGACACGCTTGTCTGCCACGACGATATTGAAAAATGGACGGTGCTTGGAACCGCCGCGTGCAAGTCGGATGACGACCATGATTTATCCTTGGGTGGCGGGGTAAAGCAGTCAAACTGCGCACCCCAATGTTTTCTGCAGCGATTGAGACACACGACATGACCACCCGGCCAGCGAAATGCTGCAAAGCCTGCGATTATAGCCTGCGGGAGTGTCGTGTCAGCCCTCGCCTTGTTTCTGCTTAACCACCATGGCAGGGATCTCAAGAGCGCATCAGACGCATCAGATAATCTGGCCATGCTTGCTACCTCGCCAAAAAACAAAACCGTCGCCACCTGGCTGGCCTTTATCTGCGGCCAGCTAGGGCTGCATCGCTTCTACTTGTACGGCCGGACAGATGGTTGGGCCTGGCTGCATCCTGTCATGGCTGGAATAGGTTGGTGGGGCATCGCGCGGGTCAGGCAGTACGGCCAGGATGATCAACTGGCCTGGCTGCTGGTTCCGATGTTGGGATTCACGCTAGCCGGAACCGCCGTGACGGCGATTTACTATGGTCTGACGTCCGCCGAGAAATGGAACGCACGGCACAACCCCTCGGCCCCTGATGCGGTGTGCGGTGACACCCGCTGGCTCACCATCAGTGCGGTCGTATTCGCCCTGCTTTTTGGGGCGATTGCGTTGATGTCCAGCCTGGCATTCAGCTTTCAGCGCTATTTTGAATACCAGGTCGAGGCGAGCCGGAAAGCTCCTTGAATCAAGCCCGCGTGACATCGGGCTGCTGAAGTTTGTCTCAGGGCTTGACCCGGTCTGCAAAGGTCTTGCGAAACTTTTCCACCTTGGGCCCCACCACAAAAGCGCAGTAGCCCTCGTGAGGGTTGTTCTCAAAATAATCCTGGTGGTAGGCTTCAGCTGGCCAATAATCGGCAAGCGGTAGCACTTCGGTCACGATGGATTTACCAAACAACTTTTTCTGGCTAGCCCCGCGAATGAAGTCATCAATAAGCGCTTTCTCGTCAGCCGTCGCGTAGTAAATCCCGCTGCGGTACTGCGTTCCGGCGTCGTTGCCCTGGCGGTTCAGACTGGTCGGGTCGTGAATCACAAAAAAGATCTCCAGAATTTCCTGAAGGCTAATTGCTGCCGGGTCATAGCTCAGTTTGACGACTTCATTGCAACCCGTGCGGCCACTGCAAACGTCTTCATAGCTGGGGCGGCCGATCTGCCCGTTGCAGTAACCCGATTCAACATCGGTCACGCCGCGCACCTTGACGTAAACCGCTTCGGTGCACCAGAAACACCCTCCTCCAAGCGTGATGGTTTGTATGCCTGATGTCATGGTGCAGACCCTTCCGTATTTCAATTCAAGGTTATTTAAACTGACGCGTAATGCAGATTGTTCTACCATGCCAATAACCCCGCAGTAAGCCTGTTTTGCAAGGAAAACGCATGAAAACCAATGTCAAAGCCAGATTTGTATGGGAAGACCCGTTCCTTTTGAGTGAGCAGCTCAGTGACGATGAGCGCGCCATCGTCGACGCGGCACACAACTTTTGCCAGGACAAACTGCAGTCCCGCGTGCTGATGGCGGCCCGTCATGAAAAGTTTGACCGCGAGATCATGAACGAGGCCGGTGCCATGGGTTTTTTAGGCTCCACCATCGAAGGCTACGGCTGCGCTGGCCTGAGCTATGTTGCCTACGGGCTGATCGCCCGCGAGGTCGAGCGCGTCGACAGTGGCTACCGCAGCGCGATCAGCGTTCAGTCGTCGCTGGTCATGCATCCCATCAACGCCTACGGCAGCGAAGCCCAACGCCAGAAGTACCTCCCCAAGCTGGCCACCGGCGAATGGGTAGGCTGCTTTGGGCTGACCGAACCCAACCACGGCTCGGACCCGGCCAGCATGATCACCCGCGCCAAACCTGTGACACGTGACGGCATCAGCGGCTTCATCATGAAGGGCGCCAAGATGTGGATCACCAACGCTCCGATTGCCGACGTGTTTGTGGTCTGGGCCAAGCTGGAAGACCCCGACGGCAAGGTTGGGGGTCAGGAAAGCATTCGCGGCTTCATTCTTGAAAAAGGCATGAAGGGTCTAACGGCGCCCAAAATTGAAGGCAAGATGAGCCTGCGCGCGTCCATCACCGGCGAAATCGTCATGGACGACGTGTTTGTGCCGGAAGAAAACCTGCTACCCAACGTCAGCGGCCTGAAAGGGCCCTTCGGTTGCCTCAACAAGGCCCGCTACGGTATTGCCTGGGGCGCACTGGGCGCGGCAGAAGACTGCTGGTTCCGCGCCCGCCAATACACCCTTGATCGGACTCAGTTTGGTCGTCCGCTGGCGCAAAACCAGCTGATCCAGAAAAAGCTCGCCGACATGCAGACCGAGATTGCGCTGGGTCTGCAAGGCTGCCTCCGCGTTGGCCGCCTGATGGACGAAGGCAAGGACGTGCCCGAAATGATTTCGCTCATCAAACGCAACTCTTGCGGCAAGTCGCTCGATATCGCGCGCATGGCGCGCGACATGCATGGCGGCAACGGCATTCATGACGAGTACCACGTG
>JANMBW010000084.1:0-2029 GCA_031360565.1 Polaromonas sp. | reverse complement strand
GCTCGACGCAGCAGCAACTGCCGAGCGACGTCAACGCTACAGGCGCTGCAGAACCTTCGACGACGTTCGCAGCAGGCTGACAAGCGTGCTGGAGCAAGACCTGGTGCGACTCACGGCTCAGAACGAGCGGTGCGGCACCCGTTCAATGCCCGGGATCCTTGGTGATGGGTGCTTGGGCAGGTGGCAGGCCTGACTGCTCAGCGCCCTCACTATCGGCTGATTCCACGGGCGGCGCAAGCCTGGCCGCCCGAACTGCTGCCTTGACATCGGCCCGCTTCAGGTAAGACTCGACACTGTTTTGATAGTCCGGGCTAGCTTCGTAACTGGACTCATCAATCTGTGCCTCGGTCTGGCTGACCAGCCCCCGCCGCACCCAATCCCGTTCGGGCAACCGGAGAGTCGGCGACGTCAGGCGCTGCGCTTGCCTGCGGGCTTGCGATGCGTTTCGGCTGAAATTCATGCTGATCTCCTGAGGGGCTGGTTCCGTGCACAGATACAGGCTGCGCCGACTTGTGCGTCGGGGCAGCCAGAACCTGTGATGCAATCAGAAAGCTTAGGAGTAGGCGCGTGGCACCTGTGTCAGTCGGGTTGGCGGCTCGCTGTCAGCAGCAGCCTACATCGGGCGAGAAGCAGAAAACCCGAACTTAGACCGGCCAGACCACGCCGTTGTCATTGAGCAGCGCGTCGAGCGGCAGATCGTGGGCTTCGGGCTCGATGTCTGGCAGCCAGCCATGGGTAAAGCCCAAACCCACGGTGAACGGCCGCGGCTGCAGAGTGGCCAGGGTGCGGTCGTAAAAGCCGCCGCCATAGCCGAGTCGGTAACCGCCCGGGCCGTAACCGACGCAGGGCACGAACAGCAGCGTGGGCACGATTGCCTCGGTGTCCTTGGGCTTGGGAATGCCGTAAGCGTCTTCTTCCATCGGGCAGCCGGGGTACCAGGCATGAAAAGTCAGGGTCTTGTGCAATTTATTGACCACCGGCAGGCCAATCCTGCGCGTCGACTGGTTTGCTATGCTTTCAGTAGCAAATTGCACAGAAGAATCGGGGGCTACAGCTTGATTTGACGTTAAATCCGCGCTCAGCATGACGTCTTCCTGCCAACGGTACAGGGCCGGCAGCGGATCGAACTCGCCCTTGATCGGCCAGTAGGCACCAATCACGGTGTCGGTCCGCCCGAACAGCCAGATCCGCATCACCTGCTGCAAGGCGTCGGCGCGCTGCAGGCGGTCAGGCATATTCATGCGTTCATCTATCAGGGCTTTGCGGAGTCTTAATTTGTCCATAATGTCTCGATGCTATCCAAATTTCTTTTGCCTGCCCTCCTGGCGCTGACCCTGTCCCCTCTGGCGCTTGCGCAAACCAGCTCGCCGCAGGCCTCGACCGCCGGCGACAGCCTGATTCTGGAGATGCAGCAGGCCTTCCGGCGCGGCGACAAAAACAGGCTCTCCCAGCTGTTGCCGCAGGCCAGAGGTCACGCGCTCGAGCCCTGGGCCGCTTACTGGGAACTCAAGGCCAGACTGCCAGAGGCGAGTGATGCGGAAGTCCAGAGCTTTATCGCCCGCTATGCCAACAGCTACCAGGAAGACCGTTTGCGCAACGACTGGCTGCTGCTGCTGGGTCAGCGCCGCGACTGGACCAACTTTGCGGCCGAGCATCCGAGCTACCGCATGGGGGACGACAAGGAAGTGCGTTGTTATGCGCTGCTGGTAGAGTATCTGAAAAACCCCAACAGTGCCCTGCGCGTGGCGGAAGATGTGCGCAAGAGCTGGCTGGCCCAGCGCGACGCCGACGATGGTTGCACCGCTGCGGCCGAGCGCCTGGTCGGCAGCAAAAACCTGACGGCAGACGATGTCTGGCATAAAGCCCGACTGGCAACCGAAGCCAACCGTCCGCGCGCCGCGCGCGATGCGGTGACCCTGATTTCGCCCGAATCGGTTGGCCTGCTGACTGAACTGTTCAGCAGCCCGGCGAAATTTCTCAGTGAAAAATCCATCGCCATCCGCAAAACCCGCAAGGAGCTGATCACTCT
>JANMBW010000077.1:0-7689 GCA_031360565.1 Polaromonas sp. | reverse complement strand
GGCCCTGCCGCGGCCGATGTGTTGCCGGTCAAGCTCGGCAGTACCCGTCTGGCTGGCACGCCCGCGGCGCCGGTGCGCATGGCCGGCTTTGACCAGGCGCTGGTCTGGGTCACTGCGGCCTTATTGCTATGGGGCCTGGTGATGGTGTATTCGGCGTCGGTCGCGATGCCTGACAACCCCAAGTTTGCGCGTTACGCCCACACGCATTTTTTGACGCGTCACGTACTGTCACTGCTGGTGGCATTCATCGTGGCGATGCTGGCGTTCCAGGTGCCGATGTCTACCTGGGAAAAAGTGGCACCCTGGTTGTTTGTGCTGTCCCTGATCTTGCTGATGCTGGTGCTCGTGCCTTTCATCGGCAAGGGCGTCAACGGCGCGCGCCGCTGGATCACGCTCGGCTTCATGAATTTCCAACCCTCGGAGCTCGCCAAGTTTGCAGTGCTGCTGTACGCCTCGGATTACATGGTTCGAAAAATGGAGGTCAAAGAGCGTTTCTTTCGCGCCGTGATGCCGATGGCCGTGGCGATTGCAGTGGTTGGCTTGCTGTTGCTGGCCGAGCCCGACATGGGTGCCTTCATGGTGATCTCGGTCATCGCCATGGGCATCCTGTTTCTCGGCGGCGTGAATGCCCGCATGTTTTTTGTGATCGCCGCCGTGGTGGTGGTCGCTTTTGCCCTGATGGTGATGCTCAGCGAGTGGCGCCGCGAGCGGATTTTTGCCTACCTCGATCCGTGGAGCGAGAAATACGCATTGGGCAAGGGCTACCAGCTGTCGCATTCATTGATTGCATTTGGACGCGGCGAAATTTTTGGCGTCGGACTGGGCGGCAGCATCGAAAAACTGCACTGGCTGCCCGAAGCCCACACCGACTTTCTGATGGCCGTGATCGGCGAGGAATTCGGTTTGATCGGCGTCCTGGTGGTGATTGGTCTGTTCATGTGGATGACGCGCCGCATCATGCACATCGGGCGTCAGTCGATTGCACTCGACCGGCTGTTTGCAGGCCTGGTGGCACAGGGTGTCGGCCTCTGGATAGGCTTTCAGACCTTCATCAATATTGGCGTCAACCTGGGTGCCCTGCCCACCAAGGGCTTGACCCTGCCGCTCATGAGTTACGGCGGCTCAGCCATTTTGATGAATCTGATTTCGCTGGCCGTGGTGCTGCGCATTGACTATGAAAACAGGCTTTTGATGCGCGGAGGCCGCGCATGAAAAGCCTGTTTCGCCAAAATCGGCTTAGCGCGAAGCGCGGCAAACCGCGTCTAGCGGTTTGGTTGATGCGCGGAGGCCGTGCATGAGCAGACAACACTGTGCCCTGGTGATGGCTGGCGGAACGGGCGGCCATATCTTCCCCGGCCTCGCCGTGGCCGAAGCCCTACGCGACAAAGGCTGGCGTGTGCATTGGTTGGGCGGCAAGGGCAGTCCTGATCACCCCAGCATGGAAAGCCTGCTGGTGCCGCCGCGCGGTTTTGCGCTGGAAACCATCGATTTTTCCGGGGTACGCGGTAAAGGCTTGAGCACGCTGGCATTCCTACCCATGCGTTTGTTGAAAGCCTTCTGGCAAAGCATTCAAGTGATTCGGCGCGTCAAGCCCAACGTGGTGGTGGGTCTGGGCGGTTACATCGCCTTTCCGGCCGGCATGATGGGCGTGTTACTGGGCAAACCGCTGGTGTTGCATGAACAGAATTCGGTGGCAGGCCTGGTCAATAAAATTCTGGCCGGGGTAGCTGACCGGGTCTTCACAGCTTTCCCGAACGTGCTTAAAAATGCCGAGTGGGTCGGCAATCCCTTGCGCGCTGCTTTCACGACGCAAGCCGATCCGGCCACGCGGTTTGCCGGGCGGTCCGGTCCGCTGCATGTGCTGGTGGTGGGCGGCAGTCTCGGCGCTGCAGCCTTGAACAGCATCGTGCCGGCGGCGCTGGCCCTGGTGCCGCTAGAGCGGCGTCCCGTCGTGACCCATCAAAGCGGAGCCCGGCAGATCGATGCGCTACGGGCCCACTATCAGGCAGCAGGCGTGGACGCCACCCTCACGCCCTTCATTGAGGACACGGCGGCCGCATTTGCCGATGCTGATCTGATTATTTGCCGTGCAGGGGCCAGCACCGTGACCGAAATCGCAGCGGTGGGTGCCGCAGCGCTGTTCGTGCCCTTCCCGTCAGCAGTCGATGACCACCAAACCACCAACGCGCGCTTTCTGGTCGATCAGGGTGCGGCATGGCTGGTGCCACAGCGCGACCTGTCGTCCGAGAAGCTGGCAGATATGCTACAAAAAATAGAGCGCTTAGCCCTTATGGAACGTGCGCTAAAGGCCAAAACCATGCAAAAAACAGAGGCTGTAGCACGTATCGTGGCGGCCTGCGAGGAACTGGCGGCATGAAGCACGCGATCAAGAACATTCACTTTATCGGCATGGGTGGCTCCGGCATGTCGGGCATCGCTGAGGTGCTGCACAACCTGGGCTATGTGATTTCAGGTTCCGACTTGTCTGACAGCGCGCCGCTACGTCGTTTGGGCGGAATGGGTATCAAAACCTTTGTCGGACATGCCGCTGAAAACCTTGCCACGGTGGATGCCGTGGTGACGTCGACCGCAGTGCAGGCTGACAACCCGGAAGTGATGGCTGCGCGTGAAAAGAAGATTCCTGTGGTGCCCCGCGCCTTGATGCTGGCGGAACTGATGCGTTTGAAGCAGGGCATCGCGATTGCCGGGACGCATGGAAAAACCACCACCACCAGTCTGGTCGCGAGCATTCTGGCTGAGGGCGGTCTGGACCCGACCTTTGTGATCGGCGGGCGACTCAACAGCGCAGGCGCCAACGCCAAGCTGGGCTCGGGCGACTACATCGTGGTGGAGGCCGATGAGTCCGACGCATCGTTTTTGAACCTCTTGCCGGTGATGGCGGTGGTCACCAATATCGATGCCGACCATATGGAAACCTATGGGCATGACTTTGGCAATCTCAAAAAAGCCTTTGTTGATTTTCTGCACCGCATGCCTTTTTACGGCACGGCCATCCTGTGTACCGATGACCCGGCAGTGCGCAGCATCGTTTCGGAGGTGTCCTGCCCAATCACCAGCTATGGTTTTGCAGAGGACGCGCAGGTCAGGGCGGTCAACGTGCGGCCGATGGGTGCGCAGATGCACTTCACCGCGCAACGGCGCAATGGTGTGACGCTGCCGGACCTGGAGGTGGTGCTCAATCTGGCTGGCGAACACAACGTGCTCAATGCGTTGTCGGCCATCGCGGTCGCGGTGGAGCTCAATGTGCCGGATGCCGCCGTGCTCAAGGCGCTGGCTGAGTTCAAGGGCGTAGGCCGACGCTTTCAGAGCTATGGTGACATGCAGGCCAAGGACGGTGGGCGCTTCACGGTCATTGAAGACTACGGGCACCATCCGGTGGAAATGGCTGCAACACTGGCCGCGGCGCGCGGTGCCTTTCCAGGCCGGCGTCTGGTGCTGGCATTCCAGCCGCATCGCTACACCCGTACCCGCGACTGCTTTGAAGATTTCGTCAAGGTCATCGGCCACGCCGACAGCGTCTTGCTGTCCGAAGTCTATGCCGCCGGTGAGGCGCCGATAGTTGCGGCTGATGGGCGTTCGCTGACGCGTGCCCTGCGCGTGGCAGGCAAGGTCGAACCGGTATTTGTCGATGCGATTGAGGCCATGCCACAGGCCATCATGGACAACGCGCTGGACGGCGACGTGGTGGTCTGCATGGGGGCCGGATCGATTGGCAGTGTGCCTCAAAAAGTGGCTGACCTGCTACAAATAAAAGAGCATTTAACCCAATCAGGAAGCAGGCTATGAGCCAGAATGCCCTGAATTTTGGAAAAGTGGGGGTGCTCATGGGTGGCATCTCGGCCGAGCGCGAGATCTCGCTGATGTCGGGCCATGGCGTGCTTGCGGCGCTGCGCGCCCGCGGTGTCGATGCGCATGCCTTTGATCCGGCTGAACGCGATCTGGCTGAATTGAAAAAGTCAGGTTTTTCCCGTTGCTTCATCACCTTGCATGGCCGTTTTGGCGAAGACGGCACGGTACAGGGCGCTCTGGAATTGCTCGGCATTCCGTACACCGGATCAGGGGTCATGGCGTCCAGCATGGCGATTGACAAGGTCATGACCAAGCGCATTTTGCTTGCAGAAGGCTTGCCCACGCCCCGCTACGCGCTGCTGCGCCGCGGAGCGTACAGCAGTACCGAAGTTCAGGCGGTACCCAAGATGCTCGGCTTGCCGTTGATTGTCAAACCGGCGCGTGAGGGTTCATCGATCGGCCTGACCAAGGTCACTGCTGCAGCCGATATGGCCGCTGCCGTCGAGCTGGCAGCCCGCCTGGACGCAGATATCTTGTGTGAAGAATTTGTTGATGGCGATGAGGTCACCTGTCCAGTACTGGGCAGCGGCCATGACGCTCGCGCGCTGCCGGTGATCAGGATTGTTGCTGCGAACGGCAACTACGACTACCAGAACAAGTATTTCACCGACAGCACGCAGTACCTGCTCCCTTGTGGCCTACCCGCCGGAGAAGAAGCGGCCATCCAACAGCTGGTGCTGCGCGCTTACCAAACGCTGGGTTGCCGGGGCTGGGCGCGTGCCGATGTGATGATTGACCGGGCCACCCGCCGTCCTTTTGTGCTCGAGATCAATACCTCGCCGGGCATGACCGGGCATTCGCTGGTCCCGATGTCGGCCCGGGCAGCGGGCCTGTCCTACGAGGATCTGTGCATCGCCATCCTGACGTCCGCCGCGCTGGATTATCAGAACGCCTCGTACGCGCCGGAAGCCAGTACCACCGGAGCAATCGCATGAGCCGCGCCCGGTCACTACCGATGCCAGTACCCCTGCCGCCCGACATCAGGCTGATGAACAGGGCGTCCTGGCTATTGGGACTGGTGTTTGCTGCCATGGTGTTGACCCTGGGCCTGGCCTGGTTAATGCGTCAACCGCTGTTTAATCTGGGCGCTATCAGCGTGCAGGGCGAGGTGATGCACAACAACGTGGCAACCTTGCGTGCCAACGTTACGCCGCGGTTGGCGGGCAATTTTTTCACGGTTGACCTGGCCCAGACGCGAGCCGTTTTTGAGTCGCTCCCGTGGGTACGCCGTGCCGTGGTGCAACGCCAGTTTCCGGACCGGCTGCGCGTGGTGCTGCAGGAGCATCGGCCCATCGCCAAGTGGGGGCCGGAAGGCGATTCCCGGCTGGTCAACCATCTCGGCGAAGTTTTCGAGGTCAATCAGGCCGAGGCAGAGGCTGAAGACCTGCCGCAACTCAACGGCCCCCTGGGCCAGGCGGCGCTGGTTCTGCAGGTCTATCAAAATTTGTTCCCGCTGTTTGACAAGCTCGACAGCGTGCTGGAAAAGCTCGAGCTCACCAGCCAGGGTGGCTGGCGAGCCAGGCTGGACAGCGGCGCCGTGCTGGACTTGGGCCATGGGTCGCTGGAGGACATCGAGGCGCGTACGCAGCGCTTCCTGGCCACGCTCCCGCAGGTTTCCTCGCGCTATGGCCGCGACCTCGAATCGGCTGATCTGCGCTACGGCAATGGTTACGCGGTCAAGCTCAGGGGCGTTACCACGGTCAATCCCGCCGACAACAAAGACAGGCAAGCGAAAAGGTAAACAGCGATGGCCAAAGAATACAAAGAACTCGTGGTGGGGCTGGACATCGGAACCAGCAAGGTCATGGTGGTGGTGGCAGAAGTGATGCAGGGCGGCGAACTCAAGCTGGCCGGTCTCGGCATTGCTGCCAGCAATGGTCTCAAGCGTGGCGTGGTGGTCAATATCGACGCCACGGTGCAAAGCATTCAGCAAGCCCTGAAAGAGGCCGAGCTGATGGCTGACTGCAAGATTGCGCGGGTGTACACCGGCATCACCGGCAGCCACATCCGGGGTATCAACTCCAGTGGCATGGTGGCTGTCAAAGACAAGGAAGTCACGCAGGCGGACGTGGCCCGGGTGATTGAAACCGCCAAAGCCATCAACATCTCGACCGACCAGCGCTTGCTGCTGGTCGAGCCGCAGGAGTTTGTGATTGACGGTCAGGATGTGCGCGAGCCGATCGGCATGAGCGGCATCCGGCTGGAGGCCAAGGTTCATATCGTCACCGGCGCGCAAAGCGCCGCTGAAAACATCATCAAGTGCGTGCGTCGTTGTGGTCTGGAAGTCGACCAGCTGATGCTCAACCCGCTGGCGTCCAGCCTGGCGGTACTGACGCAAGACGAGCAGGAGCTCGGTGTGGCGCTGGTCGACATTGGCGCAGGCACCACCGACGTGGCAATTTTCACTGGCGGGGCGATTCGCCACACCGCGGTGATCCCGATTGCCGGCGACCTGATCACCAGCGACATCGCCATGGCTTTGCGCACACCGACCAAGGACGCCGAAGACATCAAGGTTGAAAGCGGCTATGCCAAACAGCTGCTGGCTGACCCGGATACCCAGGTCGAGGTACCCGGCCTGGGCGACCGCGCGCCACGCATGCTCAGCAAGCAGGCGCTGGCGGGTGTGATTGAGCCGCGCATCGAGGAGATCTATTCGCTGGTCCAACAGGTGATACGTGAGTCAGGCTATGAAGAAGTGCTCTCGTCCGGCATTGTGATTACCGGCGGCAGCGCTGTCATGCCGGGCATGGTCGAGCTTGGCGAGGACATCTTTCTCAAGCCGGTGCGACGTGGCATTCCGCGCTATTCAAGCGCGCTGTCCGACATGGTGGCTCAGGCGCGCGCTGCCACCGTCATGGGCCTGCTTGAAGAGGCCCGGCTGGCCCGCATGCGCGGCTTCAAGGTTGCCCAGAAGGCAGGCAGTGTGCATACCGCTTTGGGTCGTGTCAAAGACTGGTTTGTAGGGAATTTCTAATGAAAAACCTTCATTTTTTTATCGGTTCGGAGCCCATCCACACCCGGTCAGGAGGCGCTGATCCGCCTTCATGAAAACCTTCACTTTTCCACTTATTGAAATTTTTTGGCAACTGCAATTTAAACAAACAGGAGGCTCCCAATGAGCATCGAAATGATTGAAATCGAAGAGTTCAACCAGGGCACACAAATCAAGGTGATCGGTGTCGGTGGTGGCGGCGGCAATGCTGTCGGGCACATGATCGACTGCGGCGTGCAAGGCGTCGAGTTCATCTGCGCCAATACAGACGCACAGGCTCTCAGCCGCGGCAGCGCCCACAAGACCATCCAGTTGGGCGGCAGTGGCCTCGGCGCGGGCAGCAATCCCGACAAGGGGCGTGACGCCGCTGAACTGGCCGTCGATGACATTCGCAGCGCCATTGCAGGCGCGCACATGCTCTTCATCACGGCAGGCATGGGGGGCGGTACCGGCACCGGTGCCGCGCCAGTGATTGCCCGCGTGGCCAAGGAAATGGGTATCCTGACCGTGGGCGTGGTGACCAAGCCTTTCGACTTCGAAGGCGGCCGTCGCATGACCAATGCCGATGCGGGTCTCGCCGAGCTGGAAGCCAATGTCGACTCGCTGATCGTGGTGCTGAATGAGAAGCTGCTCGAAGTGCTGGGCGATGATGTGAGCCAGGACCAGGCTTTCGCGCACGCTAACGACGTGTTGAAGAACGCGGTCGGTGGTATTGCCGAAATCATCAATGTGCCAGGCCATGTGAACGTCGACTTCGAAGACGTGCGCACGGTGATGGGCGAGCCCGGCAAGGCAATGATGGGTACAGCTGTAGCCGCCGGACC
>JANMBW010000072.1:0-2784 GCA_031360565.1 Polaromonas sp. | reverse complement strand
GCATCGTGAAGTCCGGCTGCACTCGGCACAGGCCTCACAGGCCAGCAGATTTGAATCGCTGAGTCGCTCGCTCCATCGCCTTTCCATGAAATCCACAGCAGCCACTGCGGGCATGAGTGGACTCACGCAAATTCTTGCTGCAATCGCGCTGGCTGCCGTCATTTCTATCGCACTCGTGCAGGGATCCCAGAACACCAACACTGTGGGTGGCTTCGTCGCTTTTGTGACAGGCATGCTGTTGCTGATTTCGCCACTTAGAAGTCTTTCTGACGCTGCAACGCCCATCACACGCGGCTTGGCGGCGCTGGAGCGTGGACTGGATCTGATGGACCTGATTGAAAACGAAACGGGTGGCTCCTTCGTCAAGGACAGAGCATCAGGTGATATCGATTTTTTAAATGTCACGGTGCAGTACAAAGCCGACGCGCCGCTGGCACTTGACACCCTAAATCTCTCCATCCGGGCCGGAGAAACCGTGGCTTTGGTCGGCAGTTCGGGTTCAGGTAAAACAACTTTGGTCAATCTGCTGCCCCGATTTGTCGAGACGACTATGGGTACTATCCGCCTCGATGGCCAGGAGTTGCGGCATTGGGACCTGGCGTCGCTTCGGTCTCAGTTTGCAGTGGTCAGCCAACATGTGGTGATGCTCAACACCAGTGTCGCGATGAACGTAGCGCTGGGTCAATCCGTGGACCGAACCAAGGTGGTCGAGTGCTTGCAGGCTGCCAATCTCGGGCAACTTCTTGAAGAGCTTCCACAGGGAATCGACACTGTTCTTGGTCACAATGCCATGCAGCTGTCCGGGGGACAGCGGCAGCGTCTGGCCATTGCGCGCGCTCTGTACAAAGACGCGCCCATTCTGATACTCGATGAAGCGACCTCTGCATTGGATTCAGAATCCGAACAGGCCGTACAGGGGGCTATCAGGCGGGTCACTGCAAATCGCACATCCTTGATCATTGCCCACCGGCTTTCCACTGTGCACCATGTAGACCGTATCATCATGATGAACAACGGCCGCATCATCGAGACAGGCAGCCACGCTGAACTGTTGGCGCTCAATGGTGCTTATGCACATCTGTATCGCATCGGTTTCCAGGACGCTGCGTAGATTTTTCGAGATCATTTGTCATGACGGTTTGCATCAGCGGTTTTACTTTCATTCGCAACGGTGTGGACCTTGCCTTTCCCTTCGAAGCCTCGATTCGCTCTTTGCTCCCCCTGGTAGACGAATTTGTTGTTGCCGTTGGAAAGGGTTCCGATGACACCTTGGCGCGAATCCAGGCTATTGACGACCCCAAGATAAGGATTATTCAAACGCTGTGGAATGAGCGTATGGCCGACCGTGGTTTTGTCTATGCTCAGCAAAAAATGATCGCACAGTACTCCTGCACAGGAGACTGGGCCTTTTACCTCGAGGGTGATGAAGTGGTACACGAAGCCGAGCTGGCCACCATACGCGCCAGCGTCGAGCGTCACCATGCCAATCCAGCCGTGGAAGCGCTCGTATTTGATTACCACCACTTCTACGGCTCACCAGACTGGGTCTCTATCAGCCCAGGCTGGTACCGCCGGGAGTGTCGTGTGATCCGCAACACCATTCGGAGCTACGCACCCGACGGTCAGTACTGGCTGGTCACCAGCGACCACAAACGCGGACGCAATCCCCGGGCGGCACTGGCCGGTGCGCACATCTACCACTACGGCTGGATACGGCGCAATGAAGACATGCAGAAAAAACTGGAACAGGTCAGCAAATACTGGGCGGCGCCGGCGGCACAAATCCAATACAGCCAGTTTGACCGGCGCGCGCTGGCACGGTTCAATGGAACCCACCCCCAAGCTGTGCGGCAATGGCTGGCCGAAGAAGCTGAGCCGGTGCTCAACATTGATCCGAACTACCGACCGACGGCTAAGGAAAATAAATACCACTTCATGCGTCAGGTAGAGAAATTGACGTCCCTGGACTTCAGCCGCAAGCACTTCAAACTGGTGGTTTGAAACGCTGAAAGATTTACGCTGCCTTGGCCCGCACTGCCGCGAGATACACCGACTCTTGGGCGAGGGCTAGTCGCTCCCACGGGTAGGCCGCAGCAAAATGCTGACCGCCTTGCACCAAATGAGCCCGCAAGGATGCGTTGAAGAGCAAGTCGTGCAGCGTTTGCGCAAGATGGCCCGCATTTTTGGGGTCGTCTATCAGGAGGGCCTCCACGCCAGGCTTCAACAATTCTGAAATGCCGCAATAGGCAGGACCACTCACCGCGACGGGTAAACCATAGGCCATCGATTCCAGTACGACCATGGCAAATGTGTCTTCCAGCGTGGGGTGAACCAGTGCGTCAGCTGACAGATAGGCCGGACCTATATCGTGCAAGGAGCCCAGAAAAAACACCCGTGAATCAATCTTCAAGGCCTGAGCTTGGGCACGAAACTCCGGTATATCCGCGGCATTACCCACAACCGCCAGCACGACATTCGGTGGCAATTTCACCATCGCCTGGAGCAGCGTGAATAAACCTTTTTTTCGATAGTCATTGCCGACGAAAAGCAAACAGTGTGCATCCAGCGGCAAGCCCAGTCCGAGTCGGGATTCCTCTTTCAAGGCGGAGGACACAGTTTGGTTTGGCAACACAATGCCCGGCGTGATCACCTCGGTCTGCATGGCCCAGGCGGGATAGCTCAGACCCATGATGCGCTGCAGACTTGGGGAGGTGACGACAAGCTTGCGCCCGGGTTTGCGTGCATAGCGCGCATGCTCGAGTCCCAGGTAGACCAGCAAGCGCG
>JANMBW010000312.1:0-3149 GCA_031360565.1 Polaromonas sp. | reverse complement strand
GCTTTTCGCGGCGCTCAATGATGAGTTGGTTGTCATCCTGGGGGACTGCAGACGGCGCATCGTTAGGGGCGGAACTTGGGAAAGGTTTCATGATGGGAAATTTCTGGTCGGACAGGTCAAGGGCGTCGTTGGCTGCGGCTGATTGGACGCCAAACCTTCTATTTTAGGTTTTCATGTACCCGCTTCGCCGTTTTCCCCCTTGATAATCTAAGCGATGTACTTGCGCGCTGGCCTTTTGTCTTTAGGATTGCTGATTCTCAGCCGTGTCATGGGCCTGTTGCGCGAGTCGGCCCAAGCCGCTGTTTTCGGCTCTTCCGGCTTGGGCGATGCTGTGATTGTGATGTTTACTTTGCCCGATTGGGTGGTCAGCATGGTGTTTGGCGGGGCTTTGTCGTATGTGCTTTTGCCCTTGTGGGCACATCAGAGCCCGGCTGAACAGCAAGCCAGCCAGCAAAAAGTAGGGCGTGTGTTGTTGACCACGAGCCTGCTGATGGGTGCAGCGATCTGGCTGTTGCGTGACCTTGTGGGTCATGCCTTGGCACCCGGCCTGAAGGGCGAAATGCAAGCCTTGGCGGCCGCATCATTGGTCTGGAGCGCGGCAGTGTTGCCGCTTGCCGTGCTGGCAACACTTTGGGTGACGCGTCTGCAACATGAACGTGACTTCGTCGGCATGTATGCCGGTAGTCTCGTCGTCAATGCACTGCTGGTGCTAGCGCTTCTGGTGGCTGCCAAGATTGGCGTGGGTCCTGACAGCATGCCGATTCTGGGTGCTTTTTTGGCTATCGCCATGCTTGCCCGGTTGGCCTGGCTGTACTGGCGATTGCCCAAAGCGCCTGCTCCCCCGCGGGCTTCCGCACCCCTGCCCGGACCTGCCATCTGGCTTTGGGCGGGACTGTCTTCCGGTTTGTTGCTCTTGTTGCCGCTGATCGCCCGGAGCCTGGCGTCCCAGTCCGGAGAGGGTGCGCTGGCCAGCTTCAATTACGCCTGGAAGCTGGTTGAACTGCCTTTGGTGCTGGCGATTCAGCTGGTCGCCAGTCTGGCATTTCCGGCCATCACGCGAACTGAAACGGGGTCTGCGGCGCGCCAGCAGGCCTTGCAAACTGCATTTTTGTTGGCCTGGACGCTGGCCTGTGCTGCCGTGGCCGTGGTGGCTACTTTCTCGCTGCCACTTGCCGGTCTGCTGTTTGGCTGGGGCCGAATGGCCCCCGAACACCTGGTAGTGATCGCCGGCTGGAGCGCGGTAGGTGTCTGGTCGCTGCTCCCGCAAGCTTTAATAGCTGTGGTGTTGGCCCTGATGGCGGCATCTCATCAGATGAAGGTGGCGGCCTGGGCCTATGTAGCCGGAGTGCTTGCTCTGGCTGGAGCTGGCTGGGCAGGTTTGTCGGGCGGTGGGGCCGCGATGTGGGCACTGAACGTGGTCCTGGGTGGCGTGGCTCTGATATTGCTGGTCAACCAGCGCCGTCAGCTTTCAGGCGTTCTGGCGGGGCCTGCCATGCTGACGCCGTTAGTAATTTGTCTCACGCTGGTGTCGTGCCGGGCCTGGTTTGCTGGTCTGGGATTGGTTTGGTCCGTGCTGTTGGCGCTGCTGTGGGCGATATTGGTGTGTGGCAGTGCGGTGCTGACCAGTCCCGTTTTGCGAGCCTGGGTGCGCCGGACTCGACTCGGGACCGATCAAGGCGCCGCCCATGTCGCCCGATAATGGCGGCGGGTTTTTCATGATTGATCTGATCACCATTACCAATGACGCCGTGCTGGCAGCCCAGTGCGATGCCTTGCCGGGTATGCGCCTGTTTGTTGACCTCGAGCGCCACGGCAAGGCTGAGCGACAGGCTGGGCGCAACACCTTTATCAGTACGCACCAGATTGCCGATATCTTGCGGGTCAAGGCGGTCCTGAAGCGTTCGCGCTTGATGGTGCGGGTCAATCCTTGTGAGATCGACAAGCTTGAATCCTCTCGCCAGGAAATTGACGAGGTTATTGCGCAGGGGGCCGATTTACTGATGCTCCCGATGTTTGCCAGCGCCGAGCCGCTGAAGGCCTTTGCAGCGCTGGTAGCCGGTCGGGTGCCGGTGGTACCTTTGCTGGAGACCGCTGGCGCGCTGGCGTCGCTCAACGAGTGGATAGACACGCCGGGTATAGAAGAGGTGTTTGTCGGGCTTAATGACCTGCATATCTCGCTGGGTTGCCGCTTCATGTTCGAGCCGTTGGCTCTGGGCCATGTGGACCGCGTAGCGAGGGTTACCCTGCAGCGGGGACTTCGGTTTGGCTTTGGCGGAATTGCGCGAGCCCATGAAGGCTTGCTGCCCGGGCGTGACGTATTGGCAGAGCATGTCCGGCTGGGCTCGCAGGCCGTGATTTTGTCGCGTACTTTCAACCGTCCTGATGGTGAAACTTCTTTCGAGCAGGCGGTGGCCGATCTTCGCGAGGCCGAGCAATGCTTGGCCCAGCGTACCGCCCAGCAGACCGAGGCAGACCACTTGCGCGTATCTGCCTTGATTCGGCAACTGGCCGGACCCGCCGGCTCCACGCCATGAAGCGGTTGATGGACATTGTCATGTCACTGCTGGCGCTGGTCGTGCTCAGTCCGGTCTTTGTGCTGACTGCTGTCGCGATTGCCCTGGAAAGCGGGTTTCCCGTGTTTTTCAGCCAGACTCGGCTGGGATTGGGTGGGCGTGAGTTCGACATGCTGAAATTTCGCAGTATGCGTAAAAATGCTGCAACCATCGGGCCCTATTTCACTCAAGCCAACGATGCTCGGATCACACAGGTAGGACGCATTATTCGCCGCACCAGCATCGATGAGCTACCGCAGATCATCAATGTTCTGCGTGGCGATATGAGCCTGGTCGGCCCGCGCCCCGACGTGCCGGCGCAGCGCAGTTTGTACAGCGATGAAGACTGGCGGCAGCGTTGCAGCGTGCTGCCTGGCATCACCGGGCGTGCCCAGGCACTTCTCCGTTCAGAGGGCACGGAGGCACAGCGCCTTGAGTTGGACTTGCGGTACGCCTGTCAGCGCTCGTTTTGGCTGGACTTGAAAATTATGTGGTGGACGCTCGCTCGCCTGAACGGCAAGGGAAGCAACTGATGTGCGGCATATTCGGCTATTGGGACCGCCAACGCCGGCCGCTTGACAACGCCAGTCTGCAGCA
>JANMBW010000044.1:0-5880 GCA_031360565.1 Polaromonas sp. | reverse complement strand
TAGAGTTGCACGGGCTCGGCCGGTCCGGTGGCCGCGGGCAGCGGCGCCGTCATGCAGGCCGCCAGCCCGACCAGGGCCAGCGCAGCGGCGGCAACCCGGAGCGCGTCACTTGGTCGCATTGGGGAAAAACAATTGCTCGCCGCCGATTTTGTAGGCCGCAATCACGGCCTGACCGGACGGGGAGGTCACCCAGTCAACAAATTTTTGCGCCTCAGATGCTTTGGTTTGCGGGTGCTTGGCCGGGTTGACGACCATCACACCATACTGGTTGAACAGGCGGGTGTCGCCTTCGACCAGCACCGTCAGATCGGCGCGGTTTTTAAACGACAACCAGGTGCCGCGGTCGGCCAGCACATAGGCGGAGCCACCGGGGGTGTTGGCCGCAATGTTGAGTGCCGGTCCCATGCCGCAACCACAGGCCTTGTAACTGGCAAACAGCGGCTTGTCAGCTGGCGTGTCCACACCTGCCGACTTCCAGTAACGCAACTCGGCCGCATGGGTGCCACTCTTGTCTCCACGCGAGACAAAATTCGCGTTCGCGGCGCTGAGTTTTTTCAGCGCCTCAACAATGTCCTTGCCCTTGACCCGAGCCGGGTCAGACGCCGGGCCAATCAAGACAAAATCGTTGTACATGACCGGAAAACGTTTGATGGCAAAACCTTCAGCCACCACTTTTTCTTCGGCCACCTGGTCATGCACGAACAGCACATCGGCGTCGCCGCGGCGACCCAAATCAATGGCCTGGCCGGTGCCGACGGCCACCACCTTGACGTCGATACCCGTTGCTTTTTTAAACTCCGGCAGCAGGAAAGGAAACAGCCCCGACTGCTCGGTCGAGGTGGTCGATGCCATCACGATCGGGCTGGTTTGCGCTATTGAAACCGTAGCACATAGCCCAGCAAATACAAGCGCTACCGCCCTAATAGACTTGATTTGTCGAGACATATTGATCAAACCGCTCATCCCAGTTCTCCTTTTAAAAAATGTTCTGCCTCAGTGGGCAAGAGGCCGTTAAAAAAATCGTGCGTGGGCAAGTCAGCCAGCACATGGCCACGCTCGAGGTAAATCACCCTGCTGGCCAAGCGCTTGACCTGGCCAAGGTTGTGGCTGCTGAAAATAAGCGTCATGCCGGCATCCGAAAACTCGGCCATCAGGCGCTCGACTTCACGCTTGGCGGTCGGGTCCAGGCTGGCGGTCGGCTCATCCAGCAGCAACACGCCAGGCCCCCGCGCCCAGGCCCGCGCCAATGCGACACGCTGCTGCTGGCCGCCCGAGAGCGCCTTGGCATTGCGGGTTGCCAGCGCGCTCAGGCCAACCCGCGCCAGCGCCTGCAGAGCCAGCTTTTTGGACTGGGCCCAGGAGCTGCCGCTCAGGAAAAGTCCCAGCGCCACGTTGTTGAGAACGCTGGTGCGCAGCATGTAAGGTCGTTGAAACAGCATCGCCTGGCTGACCTGCTCGTCATGCTGCACCCGTCCCGCCGCAGGTTGAACCAGTGCGTGCAAGGCCCGCAGCAAGGTGCTTTTGCCGCTGCCATTGGCGCCCACCAATGCCACCCGTTCACCGGGAGTGATCCGCAAACTGCAGCCAACGAGCGCCTGCACCCGGCCAAAGTTCACGCTGACAGCGTCCATGCTGAAGACCGCGCTCACCCCTGGGCTCCTTTCAAAGCACCCGCAATGGCCACATCCATGGGGGCATCGTCGAGTTTTTCGCGCCAGCGCCTGATCAGCGCAATCACCAGATTGAGCAGCAACACCACGCCCATCAATACCATGCCAAGCGCCAGCGCCAGCGGCAAGTCTCCCTTGCTGGTTTCCAGTGCGATCGAGGTCGTCATGACGCGGGTGAAGCCGTCAATGTTGCCGCCCACCACCATCACCGCACCGACTTCTGAAATAGCCCGGCCAAAGGCGGCGATCAGGACAGTCAGCAGGGCGTAACGCTCGTCCCAAAGCAGCAGCAGACTGCGGACCATGCGGCCGGCGCCGAGCGAGGCGAATTGTTCTCCGTGGCTGCGGTCCGCGTCCTCAATGGTCTGGCGCACCAACGCCGTCACCACCGGTAGCACCAGCAGGCTTTGCGCCAGAACCATGGCCTTGAACGAAAACAGCCAGCCCAGAAAACCCAGCGGCCCGGTGCGCGACAGCAGCAGGTAAACCACCAGCCCGACCACCACCGACGGCAGAGCGAGCGCGGTGTTGAGCAAGGCCAGCACGCCAGCCCGACCCGGAAAGCGCGCCACCGCGAGCCAGCCGCCCAGCAACAGACCAGCGCTGGAAGCGATGGCGCAGGCGCAGGCACTGACCGCAAGGGAGCGCAGCACAATGCCGGCAAGCATGGGATCGAGCGAGGTGAGGAGCAAAAACGCCGTGCTGGCGCTGTCGGAAAAGCTGTTCATGCGTCGGAGAAGTTGCGGCAATGTAGCCTAAGCCGCAATGCCCTGGTGCACATCAGGAATCACGAGTTATGAACCGATTTGCATAGGTCAAGGCACAGGTCAAGGCGGTCCGATAATCGGCTGTACACCATGCACAAAGTCCAACTGTCCTACCAACTTGCGCCGGAGCGTGGCAAAGATGCCCTGATTCGCAACCGGCTGATGGACATGCTTGCCGCCGTACGTGAGCAGGGCTCGATTTCCAAGGCATCCAAAGTGCTGGAGTTGTCCTACCGCCATGTCTGGGGCGCGCTCAGGGACTGGGAACACACGTTGGGCCGCGAGCTGATCGTCTGGGACATCGGTCAGCGCGCGCGGCTCACTGAATTTGGCGAAAAGCTGCTCTGGGCCGAGCGTCAGGCTCAAGCCCGGCTGGCGCCGCAGATTGCGGCTTTGCGCAGTGACATTGAGCGCGCGTTTTCAACTGCCTTTGACGACAACGCCCACGTGTTGACGCTCTACGCCAGCCACGATGCGGCGCTGTCGGCGCTACGCGAGCAAGCCAGCCCGCGCGGCCTGCACCTGGACATTCGCTTCGTTGGCAGCGTCGACGCGATTGCCGCCCTGAACGCCGGGCGCTGCATGATGGCCGGATTTCATACCCAGGACCTGCCCGACAAGCGGTCAGTAGCGGCGCGCACCTACCGCAGCCTGCTCAAGCCGGGTCTGCACAAACTGATTGGCTTTGCGCACCGTACCCAGGGCCTGATCGTCCAGAAAAAAAATCCTCTGCGCATTGTCAGCCTGCATGACTTGAAGCGCGAGGGGGTGCGCTATGTCAACCGCGCTGAAGGCAGCGGCACACGCGTCGTGCTGGATGAACTGCTGGCGCAGGCGGACATGAGCGGCTCGGACCTACTTGGCTATGCAAGCCAGGAGCCGTCTCATAGTGCGGTGGCGCAGGCCGTGGCCAGCGATGCCGCCGATGCTGGCTTGGGACTGGAGGCCGCCGCCCATGAACGGGGACTGGACTTTGTGCCGCTGGTCAGAGAGCGCTACCACCTGGTGTGCCTGAAGTCCGAATTGGCTTCGGTGCCGGTGCAGGCCCTGCTGACTGAACTGCGAAGCCCCGACTGGCAAGCCGCGCTGAACAAACTGCCCGGATACAGCGGCGAAATGGCCCAAAGTGGCAGCGTGCTGGCGCTGCGAACGGTGCTGCCATGGTGGACTTACCGTACTCCGAAATGACCGGATTTTTAAATCAAATACGGGACTAGCCCAGGTTTTATCTACGACTTTAGCTATTATTGTTATAGCGCACAGGAGCGAAAGCCACAAAACAGATCGTCCCGCTCTGGCAGATAAAAATTGCGGTACTTGGGATTTTTCATACGGGCGCGGGTGGCAAACGATGCGCCGCGCAGTACCTTGTGCGTGCCAAACCAGGGCTCTGAATACTCGGTATACGGACCTGATTGGAAAGCCGCTGCAGCACGGTCAACAGAATCACTGGCATAGGGCCTGAAGGTCGTGCCCGTCCATTCCCACACATCGCCCCAGCGGAACCCCAGGCGACTGGCGGTGTGGGCCGCAACTTCCCACTCGACTTCAAAGGGTAGACGCCTGCCGGCCCAGCGACACCAGGCGTCGGCTTCATACCAGGTCATGTGCATGGCCGGCTGGTGACCCAGCATGCGACGCGGCTGGCCAAAGCGGGTCTGCATCACCGCACCGCTGGCCACGCCAATCTGCTCGACATAGCGCGGCCCGCGCCGGCCTTCACCAGCGGCCAGCGCCTGCAGCCACTGCCAGCCCATCGGATGCCACCACTCGGGCCGGTCATAGCCGCCATCGTCAACAAATTCGACGAACTGGGCCCAGGTCACGGGCTGCGCATCGATTTCAAACGGCGGCACACTGACCGTGTGATGGGGCTGTTCATTGTCAAAGGCAAAGCCGGCGTCCGGCGCACTGCCCATCTGCCAACGCGTGGCCGGAATGCTGATGGGATCGCGCAAGGTCAGCGCCGCCGGTGTGAACACCTTTTGCAGGGCCGGGTCCAGCGGCAAGCCCAGCGTTTGAGCGGTGTAGACCAGTGCCTCGGCATGCATGTCTTCATGAAACAGGCACAGGCGGTAAAAATACAAGGCCTCGTCGTCTTCGTCACATTTGCCGAGCAGCTCCAGCGTGCTTTCCAGCGTATCCAGCAAGTAGGCCCGTGTCGGGTCCGCGCCCGGCAAATCCAGCGCCCAGCGCGTGGCGTGCGCGACATGGGTTGAATCCCACCATCGGTCGGCGTGGGGCTCTATTGAGGCCAGACGTGCATGCTTGGGTTCACAGCGCGAGCCAAGTGCGCGCTGCATGTTGCGGCCAATCCACCACTCCTGAAACCAGCCGACATGGCCCAGCTCCCACAAGGGCGGATTGATGGTTTCAAGCTGAGGTACGGCAAAGTTGTTGGCCTCCAGCGTTTTCTGGTATTGGGCAAAAAGGTGCAGCGTATGATTGCGCGCATCCATGAGTGCCAGTGACAACAGCTCCCGCCCCCGGCTACGCATGAGCGGGGTGTCAATCAGCTCCGACATCGAAACTGCCGGCGTCAAGGGCGTGGGATCTGAAGGCAAAGTGGGCAAGCCTGTGAGGGCAGTGTTGGTGAGTCCGGCGATGGCTGATTCAAACAACGGCAACTGGAATACCGCGCACCGCTGGGCACAATTTCTCTCTGGCCATTGTGACATCGCCGTGCTGCCCGAGTGGTCCGCGTCGGCGCTGCCGCTGACAAGTTTTTCAGAGCCGCCTCAGCTGATGCTGGCCCTGCACGCCCGCCGCTCCGCTGCATCGATTCATGCCTGGGCCGCGGCCTACCCCAAGCAACCCCTGATCGTGGTACTGACCGGAACAGACCTGTACCGCGATATTTTGAGCGATCGTATGGCCCAGCAGTCTTTGGTCCTGGCCTCGCATCTGGTGGTTTTGCAAGATGCGGGACTGCAGGCGGTGCCAGAAGCCTGGCGCAGCAAGACCCGGGTGATTTACCAATCCGCAGCGCGGCTGAAGCCAGCGGTCAAATCCAGCCAGACCTTTCGCGCCGTGATGGTGGGCCACCTGCGCGATGAAAAAGACCCGCTGACCTTCATGAAGGCGGCTTGTCAGGACTTCAACGCAGGGGTGGTCTTCGACCAGATCGGGCTGGCGCTGGACCCCGCCTTGGAAGACGCTGCCAGGGCAACGATGGCGCGCGCGCCGCGCTACCGCTGGCTGGGCGGCTTGCCCCGTGCGGAAACTCGCCAGCGCATCAAGCGTGCGCATGTGCTGGTCAACTGCTCGCGAATGGAAGGCGGCGCCCACGTCATTCTGGAGGCGGTTCAATCCGGCACGCCGGTGCTGGCGTCGAGGATTGACGGCAACGTCGGCATGCTGGGACCGGATTACGCGGGCTACTTCGAACTTGGCGATGCCGCCGGTCTGGCCGCACTGGTTCGGCGCTGCGCAGGCCAGCCGGA
>JANMBW010000020.1:0-5572 GCA_031360565.1 Polaromonas sp. | reverse complement strand
TTCACCGACAGCCGGTGTCGCGTCAGCAAAGCTGGCGTGGATGTAATCGGGATCCGGCAGCTTGTTGAGATTTTTGGTCGTGAAGCCCGGAAAATAACCAAAGGCCTCGCTGCCGTTCTGGTCGTAAAAAGCGTGCAGCATGCCGTCGTTGGCATTGACAAAGACGACGGGTTTGCGATTCTTGTTGGCATCGAAAAACGCTCGGTAGTCTGCTCCGGCCACATCAGAAGGCGGCGCACCCATGTAGACCAAGCCACTGTTGATGATGTCGCCGAGTACCAGGTCGCGCGGCCTGAAAATACCGTCGGGGTTGGTTCCCGACTGCTCATCGCGTTGGTCGCCGCGCAGGAAATTCAAGCGTCGTTCACCGAGCGTGTCGGTAACCCCACCTGGCATCGAGTTCAGTTCATCTTTGTGCAATTGAACCAGGTTGGCCCACTGGAATGCGGTCGGCGCGTCCACGCCCTGTCGGCCAATCGGCGGTCCAATAATCAAATTGCGTGCCGCGCCATTGTCGATCTTGGTGGCAGCGGTCAGTACCCGGCCGGCTTCCCAGGTTGCGGTAGACCCTATCACAATACTGCTGCCGTCGCTCGACAGTGAAACCGGATATTTCAGCAGCTGTCCGCTCCAAAAATTGGCAATCGGATTGAAGCGCGCCTGAAAGACCGACGACGAGGCTGATGAGGTGAGCCGGGTGGTCGATACCGCACCGCCCGCAATGCTGCCGGTTTCCTCGACGGCTTTGGCGAACAGGTCCGACAAGGCATCGAGAAACTTCTGGGCGTCGCTGGCCAGAAAGTAGTTTTTGGCGTCACCGTCGCTACCTTGCCAGAGCAGATTGCTGCCGCCGGTGTAGGGATTGCCGGTGTCGCCGGCTTCGCGGTCGTCAAAGCCGCCATACTTGGCGCCCAGATAAACCTGCCGGGTACGGCGGAAATCAGCATTTGCCTCGCTCGCGCCTTGCTGGTTCACGTCGATGGCAAAGGTTTTTACGCGTGCCTTGGGCAGGTCGGTCCGGTAGCTCTGGGTGTTGGCCCAATAGGCTGCACCGGCCATGAGGTAAGACCCGCCTGCGTTGCCTTCGACCGAGAGGGTACTGGTGGTGGTGCCCGCGCCAGCGCCGGTGGTGCGGGTACTGGCATTCGACAACCAGCTGTAAGTGGTATTTCCGCTCAGATTGCTGGTGGTGCGGGCGCGGCCCCGGCTGTCGGTGTAAGAGACTGAGCCGCCACTTTCAAAGCCGCCCACCACATTTGTCCAGGCTGAGACATCAAAAGTGGGTGAGGTTCCTGCAGCTCTAGCGAAATCGCCGGCATTGCTGATCGAACTGCCAGGGAGCGACCGGTCGTAAGTGGTGAAGACGTCCGAGATGGTGGCAATGCTGTTACGGATACAGCTTTTGCCCGCGCCGGTATTGTCTTGATAGCCGGTAAACGGGTCGGTCCAGTTGATGTAGGCAGGAAAGCTCTCTGTCAAGTCCTTGTCATTGGCACGCGTGCCGTTCAGGCTGGCAATGGCTTCGGCGGTTGGTCCTTTACCCTGAAGGTAGCGAAGCGCCTCGTAATACAGCTCGCTCACCGGGTCGTTGATTTTGTAGCGGCTCTGAAACTGCGTGCGCACCGCAAAGTCCTTGGTGGTCAACGAAGGATCCATGTTCAGCATGCCGAACTTGTTGATGTAGCTGATGGCGCCACTGTAGGCGTAACCCTGGTTGCCGTAGGTGGCGTCGCCGTTTTGCGGATCTGTGATGAACACGCCGGTCGTGGCATTCCATTCGGCGCGCGGATTGGTGCCGGGAATCATGTTGAAGTCCTGGTCAAAGCGGTTGGGCCCGACATACTTCAAGGGCGAGCGCATCACGCCGCCGTAGCGGGCAATGCTGTCTGCTGCGTCCCCATTGAGGTAGCTGAAGACTGAAATCCGCAGCGCGTCTGCATTGACCTGCAACTGGCCAACCGGCTTGTAGTTGCCGCCAGGGTAGCGCAGGCAAAGGCCCGACCAGCGTTTGCTGGATGGGTCGTAGGTCATGAGCTGCTTGGTGGCGGTGACCGCGTCACAAATCAGGTTGCGAACTTCATAAAAAAAGTTGCTGGAGTTGCCGGTGACCAGATTGGGATTGCCCACCACGGGCAGACCAAAAGGCATGTCGCAGGTGCTGGCAGGGTTGGTGTCTTGCGCAATGGCGATGTATACCCGATTCCGGCAGTTGTAGATCCACATGCCGTTTGGAAACAGGCCCGGAGCCAGTTCGGTTCTTCCGATCAGGTCGCTTTTGGGAACAAACTTTTCGGGGAAATGGGTGGAACTTCTGTAGAAGTCATCGGGTAACCAGGCACGTTCCACCACCGTGCGCTCCGAACCTGAACTTTCGTCCGTGGTGCGGTTGCCGCCGGTCAGGCCGTAACGGAAGATATCGATGGCCGACGTGGTGGCCCAGTTCATGAAGTTTCCGTCAAACTCGCTGCTCTTGCATTGCGTGGTCAGACTGGCCTTCAACTCAGGCTTGAAAAAATACTTGCCGATGGTGCCGCTGGTCAAGTTGGCCTGGTAACAGGCCAGTGGCTCGAAGTAGCCGACGTAACGCTTGGCCGGATTGAAGGTATCTCGGTAGACCGCGCCCACAATGGGCTTTTCAGCAGAAATCGCGAGTGTCAGGTTACCTTTGGCCTTGGAGCCATTGGTATAGAGCGGTTCGCTAACAAGATTGATCAGCGGCGGTGCGGACTGGCCCACCACCAGCGTGACCGCGCCCAGCACGCCGGCCAGCAAAGTCCATTTCAACCAGGGTTGCAATCGCGCCGGAGCGGCGTGGAAAAAGTTGACCATTGCGGTACTTCCTATTCTTTTCTGAAATACATCTGGACCACAGCCTGAGTTTCCTTGCGCGGTCCAAATCCCATCGCGGTGACGCGGTAGAGAACTTTCTGAACGTTGGCGCTGCCACCGGGGTTCAAGTCAGGTACGGCTTCGATGATGTAGCGTGGCCGCATGGCGGACTGGACGCCAGTGTTGCCAGTGGCCAGGGCACGGCCGGTGAACTCACCAAACTGCACCGTCTTGGCGTTCGCTGATTCATCGGTGAAGTCAACCCCGTACCAAATCGCTTTGCCGCTAGTCGTGGGCAGGCACAGTCCGCGGTCGGTACCGGTACCGCAGCCCGCTGTAAAGCCGAGCAGGCTGGTGGCAGTGAAAGCGGGTACGCGGCTCGATGTGCTGGTATTGGGTCCGCGAATATCAAACTCAGCGTCTATCAAGGCTGCTTCGGCGGCCTGAAACGCGATCTGCCAGTCCCGGTCATAGCGGGCAGAGCGCTCACCCAGCAGCACCATTTGACTGGCAGCGACGCCCAGCAAACTGACGACCACCAAAATGATCATCACCGTGACCAGGCTGAAGCCGCGATGGCGGGCAACCCGGCTAGCAAGACGTTGGAAGGTGAAAGCGCTCATCATCGTGTGGCCGTGAGGTCGTTACGCAGATGCACGGTGAAGTTCACGACGCGCCTCAGCCTGCCATCGGCTGCGGTGGCCAGGTTGGATCCGACGTCGGCAGACGATGAATACAGGCTGCCCAATGGTGCAAAGGTGGCGGTCACCCTTTCTTGCGCCGAGGCGACCGGCCCACGCAACACCAGACCGACTCGCACGGCGCGAACCCGGCGCCAGTTTTCCTTGGTTGCCGTGGCGTTACCCGGAACCTTCAGTTGGTCGGCGCGTAACCAGCTGTCTGCGACCGTGTCCTGGGCGCCGGCGACAAAGGTTGGCGTGGTGTTGGCGGTGACGTTATCGGTGCCAAACAGCAGTTGCATCGACTCCACCCCTTCTATCAAGGGCTGGCCACTGACCCAGGTTCCGGTCGAGTGCCGGTAGTAGCTGCAGTAAAGCGAAGGCTCGCCGGTGTTGCTGTCGCGCGCAACGTAAAGCATGTTGGCCGCACGTTCGTCCAGGCTTCCAGTGATGATGCCGGGTTCGCCATTGCCCTGGCAGTTGAGCATGGTGTTATCGGGTGACGCCGTGGTGCCCACACCCTGAAAGCGCACCGCCAGAATATCGCTGCCGTTGACGCACGAGGTGTCGCTGACGCTGCCGCATTTGCTTGGCCGGTTGCCGTCGGCTATGACGGTTGTGCTGCTGATCTGCAGATCGGCTAACTGGGTATAAAAAGCGTTGTTCCAGCCAAAAAGGTCGGGCTCGGGGTCGCCGCCCAGCTTTTTGGCAATGCTGCGGGTCACCAACACAGGGGTGCTGAAATCCTGAAAACCCGCCTGCGAGATCACCCGCGACAGTGAGTCAACCACAAAACGTTCCCGGTCTGCCAGTTGGGTGGTGCTGTCGACTGCGCCGTAGCCCGTGCGACCCAGCACCAAAGTAGACAGAGCGACGATGGTGACCAGCAGGCCCACGGTCAGGGCCACCAGCAGCTCGACCAGCGTCACACCCGATTGGCTGCGCAGAACGCGCGCAATGTGGCTTTTATTCATTCAGTGCTCCCGGCCGTCAAGGGCAGCACGACCAGCGGCAAGGTGCTGGTCTGCGAGGTAAATTCGGTTTCGCCCTTGGTGCCGGCCCTATTCCAGGCCAGTTTGAGCACTGCCACATCTCCGCTGTTGGAGCAGGTCCATTGGGCAACGCCTGCGCTGGTAAACGGGGTGGCATCCAGGCAAATCCGAATCCTGGGCGAGGGCAGGGCGTCCCTCAGGCGGACTTGCAGATCGTAAATGTCCCATGCCGCGACGTTGAGCCCGGTTGGGCAGCTGGCGCTGTAGCAATTGGGGGTGGGCGCGGTCAGCGTCGAGCTGGCGCTCAGTGTGGTGTCGAGCAAATACGGGTTGTCGGCAACGGCAGGCTTGATGGCAATGACGTGATTGCCGCGCATTTTTTCAGCCAGTTCACGGGCCATCGACGCCGCAATGACCTGATACCGGACCTCCCGGTTCGACTGCAGGGATGCCGCCTGCATGCCGACTGCGCCGAGCACGCCGATACTCAAAATCACCACCGACACCAGCACTTCGACCAGCGTGAAACCACGCTGCCGGGTCTGAAGACTGCCCAATGACTTGACCAGGAATAGTTGAGGTGGGTGCGCACGCATGGCCTGAAGTGTAAGCAGGTGATACGTTTTTTCACATGCCGTGCGTCCGCGCCGAGGCGCCGCTTATCGGATAAGGGAACTCAATGAAGTAGGCAAATGGCGCGGTTTAGCGCCGGACTTCGTCCACCAGCGCCCGAAACTCGTCAATGTCTTCAAAGCTGCGGTAGACGCTTGCAAAGCGGACATAGGCCACCTTGTCGAGCTTTTTCAGCTCGCGCATCACAAGTTCGCCCAGCCGGGTCGAAGGCACCTCTTTCATGCCGAGGCTCAGCAGTTTTTCTTCAATGCGCTCGACCGCTGAATCGATTTGCTCGGTGCTGACCGGCCGCTTGCGCAGCGCCAGGTTCATGGAACCGAGGATTTTGCTGCGCTTGTATTCGATGCGTCGGCCGTCCTTTTTGACGATCGCCGGAAACGTCACGTCTGCCCGTTCGTACGTGGTGAAGCGTTTTTCGCAGGCGCCGCACTGGCGGCG
>JANMBW010000013.1:0-3597 GCA_031360565.1 Polaromonas sp. | reverse complement strand
GTGAAGTCTTCAACATACTTTTCGTTCACACGGGCTGCACGCTCAAGCAGACGGCTGTGAAGATAGAACACGTCGCCAGGGTAGGCTTCGCGGCCCGGCGGACGGCGCAGCAACAGCGATACCTGACGGTAAGCCACAGCTTGCTTGGACAAATCGTCATACACGATCAGCGCGTCTTCGCCACGGTCACGGAAGTACTCGCCCATGGTGCAGCCCGAGTAGGCGCTGACATACTGCATGGCCGCTGATTCAGAAGCCGAGGCCGCCACCACGATGGTGAATTCCATCGCGCCGGCTTGCTCGAGCGAGCGCACCACGTTTTTGATCGACGAAGCTTTTTGGCCAATCGCGACATAGACGCAATAAACGCCCTTGCCCTTCTGGTTGATGATGGCGTCAATCGCCACAGCGGTTTTACCCGTCTGGCGGTCACCAATGATCAGCTCGCGCTGGCCACGGCCAACGGGAACCATCGAGTCGATGGACTTCAGGCCGGTCTGCAGCGGCTGATCAACCGATTTACGGGCGATCACGCCGGGCGCGACCTTTTCAATCACGTCGGTCATCTTGGCATTGATCGGGCCCTTGCCGTCAATCGGCTGTCCCAATGCGTTGACCACGCGGCCAAGCAGCTCTGGACCAACCGGTACTTCGAGAATACGGCCGGTGCACTTGACGGTATCGCCCTCAGCAAGATGCTCGTATTCACCCAAAATGACGGAACCGACGGAGTCGCGTTCAAGATTGAGCGCCAGACCGTAGGTCGGGGTGCCGTCGGCGGTTGCGGGGAATTCGAGCATCTCGCCCTGCATCACATCGCTCAAGCCATGAATACGCACGATACCGTCCGTGACGGACACCACGGTGCCCTGGTTACGGATATCGCTGCTGGCACTCAAGCCTTCGATACGACTCTTGATCAGCTCAGAGATTTCTGCGGGATTGAGTTGCATGACTCTTTCCTTCTTTCTTCGGGTTGTTGACTAAACCTTCTGCATTGCGCCAAGGCGCAGCATCAGGAGATCAGTGCTACTTTCATTTGCTCTAAACGGGCTTTGACAGAGGTGTCCAGCACCTCGTCACCCACCACGACTCGTATTCCGCCTATCAATTCAGGCTCCAGCTTGACCGCAAGACTGAGCGTTCTGCCAAAGCGCTTTTCAAGCGTCGCCGTCAGATCAGTCAGCGCGCCGCTCTCAAGCGGAAAGGCGCTGTAAACAATAGCGTCTGACGAGCCACTTTTCGCATTTTTCAAAACGCGGAATTGACTGGCAATCTCGGGCAAAACACCGAGGCGTCCGTTGTCAATCACCGCACGCAAAAAGTTCTTGGCGGTCTCCGGCAAGGTGTCTTTGGTGACACCCGAGATCACGTCGAAGGTCTGGCCCGACGTTACGCTAGGGTTACCGGCGTACTGCTGCAACTGAACATTTGATGCAATGACGGCAAGCTCGTCAAGCCAGGCAGCCGTACCCGCCAGGTCATTGCCTGCAGCTTTAAACAAGGCTTCGGCATAAGGGCGGGCAATAGTGGCTAGTTCGGCCATAGTGGTACTCGATTCCTTGTGCTCAAAGCTCAGCCTTCAGACGGCCCAGCAGATCAGCATGCACCGCTGCATTGACTTCCTTGCGCAGGATCTGCTCGGCCCCCTTGACGGCCAGCACGGCTACCTGCTCGCGCAGTGACTCACGGGCTTTCACGGTTTGCTGTTCAGCTTCAACCTTGGCAGCAGCGATGATCTTGCTGCCTTCCTCGGTGGCCTTGGCTTTGGCCTCTTCAATCAGGGCTTGACCGCGACGCTCGGCTTCCGCCAGGCGCAAAGCCGATTCGTTACGCGACTTGGCCAGTTCTTCTTCCACGCGCTTGTTGGCGACGGAAAGTTCAGACTTGGCCTTGTCGGCAGCGGCAAGACCATCGCCGATTTTCCGGGCACGTTCGTCGAGCGCGGCAGCAATTGGCGGCCACACGAACTTCATCGTGAACAGCACCAAAATCGCAAACACGACGAGCTGCGCAAAGAATGTGGAGTTAATACTCACAACAGCACCTCTCTAGGTTGATGTCTGGAAAGGCGGATTTACTTGAGCACAAAAGGATTGGCAAAAGCGAACAACATGGCGATACCCACGCCGATCAGGAAAGCCGCATCGATCAGACCAGCCAGCAAGAACATTTTGGTTTGCAGCTCGTTCATCAATTCGGGCTGACGAGCAGCCGCTTCGAGGTATTTGCTACCCATGATGCCAATGCCGATGCAAGCGCCGACAGCGCCCAGACCAATGATCAGGCCAGCGGCCAAAGCGACAAAACCAAGTACGTGTTCCATTTAATGCTCCTACAAAATTAACGAACCAACAAAAATAAAAAAACCGAAACTAAAAACAAACCAAAGGGAAAAGGGGAAAAGCGACAAACTCCGTCCAGGCAAACCTAGTGGTGATCGTGGGCCTGACCCACGTACACCAGAGTCAGCATCATGAAAATGAAGGCCTGCAGTGCGACGATCAGAATGTGGAAGATGGCCCATCCGGTACCCGCCAGCACATGTCCAATGAAGAGAAATACGCCGGTGGCCGATGCAAAACCGACAGCACCCATCAAGGCAATCAGCATGAACAGCAATTCGCCCGCATACATGTTGCCGAAAAGTCGCAAGCCGTGCGAAACGGTCTTGGCAGCAAATTCGATCATCTGCATCAGGAAGTTGATCGGATACAAAAACCACTTGTCGCCAAACGGTGCTGAGAACAGTTCATGTATCCAGCCGCCAAAGCCCTTGATCTTGACGTTGTAATAGAGGCAGACCAGCAACACACCGCATGACATGCCCAACGTCGCCGAGAGATCGGCCGTCGGCACCACTCGGAAGTACTCAACCTTGTGATCGAGACCCGTTACTACAAATAGGGAGTGGAACAGGTCAACCGGCAAAAAGTCCATCGAATTCATCAGGAAGATCCAGATGAACACGGTGAGCGCCAGCGGACCGACCATCTTGCGCGACTCGGCGTTCTTGACGATACCTTTGGCCTGGCTATCAACCATTTCCAACAGAATTTCAACAGCGGCTTGCAGACGTCCCGGAACCCCGGAATGTACGCTTTTGGCCACGCGCCACATGAAAAAGCAGCCGATCACGCCGAGCGTGACAGCCCAGAAAATGGTGTCGATATTGAAATACGAAAAGTCAACGATGCTGGACTGTTTGACGTCCTTGTTCTGCCAATGGATCAGGTGGTGACCAATGTAGTCACCGGCGGTCAAAGGTTTTCCAGATTCGGCCATCTCTCAACTCTTATATTTAGCGAACGCTTAACTTTTTCGGTCTGGACCGGAGCCAAAGCACCAGCCAGACCACCTTCATCGTCACAATCAGCCCGACCAACATGGCCGGCCAGCTCAAATCTGGCACCACTCTGGGTGCAGCAAACAACATCGTGATGGTCAGACCAATTTTGACCATCTCCCACAAAAAAAATCCAGCCACCGCAGCGCCCGGATTCATCGAAGACACCTTGCTCATCA
The DNA here is from genome assembly GCA_031360565.1 of Polaromonas sp. Classification (GTDB taxonomy): domain Bacteria; phylum Pseudomonadota; class Gammaproteobacteria; order Burkholderiales; family Burkholderiaceae_C; genus Polaromonas. The sequence continues at coordinate 72 of JANMBW010000013.1, read as the reverse complement.
ACCCCCGGGCAAACAATGCACCGGGGACAACGACAGCCAGCGCGCCGTACAACACAGACCAGCCTACAGGAC
>JANMBW010000008.1:0-2182 GCA_031360565.1 Polaromonas sp. | reverse complement strand
ATTTTCCTGGAGCCGGAAGGCTTGACGACGCACGAGATTTACCCGAACGGCATTTCGACCAGTCTGCCGTTTGATATCCAGTACGAACTGGTGCGCTCGATGGCCGGCATGGAAAACGCGCACATTCTGCGGCCAGGCTATGCGATTGAGTACGACTACTTCGACCCGCGTTCGCTGAAAACCAGCTTTGAAACCCGGGCCGTGCAGGGGCTGTTTTTTGCCGGACAAATCAACGGCACCACCGGCTATGAAGAGGCGGCAGCACAGGGCCTATTCGCCGGCATCAATGCTGCGCTGCAGTGTCAGGGAAAAGACAGCTGGCTGCCCGGACGCGACCAGGCCTATCTGGGCGTGCTGGTCGATGACCTGATCACCAAGGGCGTGACCGAGCCCTACCGCATGTTCACGAGCCGGGCCGAGTTCCGGTTGATGCTGCGCGAGGACAACGCCGACATGCGCCTGACCGAAAAGGGTAGGGAATTGGGGCTGGTTGACGACGCCCGCTGGAATGCTTTCAATCGCAAGCGCGACGCTGTTTCACGTGAAACAGAACGGCTGCGCAGCATCTGGGTGAACCCGCAAAACTTGCCCGCCGCCGAGGCGGAGCGCGTGTTGGGTAAAGCGGTCGAGCGCGAGTACAACCTGGCCGACCTGTTGCGCAGGCCGGATGTGAGCTACGCCGGGCTGATGTCGCTGCACGGTGGCAAACACGCCAATCCAGACATTCTTATTGGGCATGAAGAAGTTTCACGTGAAACAGCCCTGCCCGTCGATATGGCCAAGAGTGTGATCGAGCAGATCGAAATCACCGCCAAGTACGCCGGCTATATTGATCTGCAAAAAGTCGAGGTCGAGCGCGCTGCCCATTACGAAAACCTCAAGCTGCCTGCCGACCTGGACTACCTGCAGGTGCAGGCGCTGAGTTTTGAGGCCAGGCAAACCCTCAACAAGCACCGACCTGAAACGCTGGGACTGGCGTCACGTATCTCTGGCGTGACGCCTGCCACGGTGTCGCTGTTGCTGGTGCATCTGAAAAAGAACCTCTGGAAGAATGTCGTGCCCAGGGTGGAGACTTCGCCCGCCAAAGCCTCTGAACCCACGGAAGCATGAGCGAAACCGAGCAAGCCCTGCGCCAGGGTCTGGCTGCGCTCGCGCTTGACCTTGACGACAGGCAAATCCAACAACTGCTGGACTACCGGGCGCTGATTGCCAAATGGAACCAGGTTTACAACCTGACCGCTGTGCGAGACCCGGCCGACATGTTGACCCATCACTTGCTGGACAGTCTGGCGGTCATCCATCCGCTCCGGCAACAACTGACACGTTTCGGCGCGCATGGCCGTGTCAGTCTGCTCGACGTCGGTTCCGGTGCGGGCCTGCCCGGCGTCATCGTCGCCATTTGTTGCCCGACGGTTGATGTCACCTGTGTCGATTCCGTCGCCAAAAAAGCGGCTTTTATTCAACAGGCCGCGCTGTCCCTCAAGCTGCCCAACCTGGCTGCACGGCATGCGCGTGTCGAGACCATTGACCAGCCGTTTGATTTTGTCTGTTCACGCGCTTTTGCTTCGCTTGCCGATTTCACCGCGTGGTCTGCCAGGGCGCTGTCGCCCACCGGCCTGTGGATGGCCATGAAGGGAAAGCCGCCGACCGATGAGTTGGCAGCGCTGCCTCCCACCATTGAAGTGTTTCACGTGGAACCGTTGAGCGTTCCCGGCTTGCTGGCAGACCGCTGCATCGTCTGGATGCGAAAGAAAAACGCTTGATGTTGCCCTGAGCGAGTAACTGTCGGATTTCCATTGCCGCGCCTGTCGTAAACTTGAGCCCTTACTTTCGAGGAAATTCCAAGTTGGGATCATTTGTTGCCATCACTGGAATTGCCGATAACGGTTCTTTTGTCCTCGCCGTCGTCGTGTTTTTGTTGGTTCCTGGCCCTGGCAACCTGGCGTTGATCACCTCGACCAGCAAAGGCGGTATTGCCGGAGGATTGGGCGCAACCTTTGGCGTGATCGCGGGTGACCAAGTTCTGCTGTGGGCTGCGGTGGCCGGTGTGTCGGCGATGATGACCGCCTACCCCCAAGCCTTTCATGTCGTGCAGTGGGCTGGTGCGGTGTACCTGGCCTGGTTGGGCATCAAAATGCTGCTGACCCAAGCTGGGGACGCACCGATTCTGCATATCAAGCCC
>JANMBW010000308.1:0-2201 GCA_031360565.1 Polaromonas sp. | reverse complement strand
TGGCGCGGCTGTTGCATCTCTTCTTCAAGCAAGGCGTTAGCCTGCGAAATGGCCGCCAGCGGGTTCCGGATTTCATGCGCGACGGCAGCGGACATTCGCCCCATGGCCGCCATTTTTTCGGTTCGCACGCGTGCCTCCATTTCGCGCAGGTCTTCCAGAAACATCACGCACAGGCTCTCTTGGCTGTTGTCGCGGGAAGTCACCAGCTGGGTGCGCACATGCAGGTGCCGGGTCGTGCGTTCGAGGTGTTGCAGGCTGATATCGGCTTGTTGCGGCAGACCGGTCAAGAACGTCTGCTGCATCAATTCCAGCAGGGGCAGCCAGACCGCATCACTGGCCAGCGCAAAAGGTGCCAGCCGCGTCGATTCACGGTTGGCCAGCAGGCGCCGGGAAGCAGGGTTGGCTGAGCGCACGGTCCCGCTGGCGTCGATCACCAACACGCCATCGGACAATGACTCCACCACCAGCTCGTTGATACGGGTCTGCATGCGGGCGACCGACTGGCTGGCCCGGGCCCTCTGTTCTTCGCGTGCCAGTCGCAGGGCCAGTTGATTGGCCAGCAGGGCCACCAGAATAAAACCCAAGCCACTGAGTCCGGCCTGCAAAAAGCGGCCGGCCAGATCTCCCATGGATTGCAGCGACAGCCACCAGGCTTCCACCAGCAGCAGCAGCGTCACGGTCGACGCGGTGCCCAGCGCCAGCAAAATGGGTCCGAGGATAGACGCCAGCAGCACCGGCAGCGCAAACAGCGGGGTGTAATTAATGCCGGTGGCCTGCAAGAAGTTCAGCGCGCAAAAAGTCACCACGTCAACGCCTATGGTCGACACCCATTGCGCATCGAAGGTGCTGCTGGGGGGTTTGGGATTGCCCCAGACACGAACGGCCAGCGCGGCAAGGAGATATGCCGCGCAGACCACGATGGACCAGCCGCTGATGACGTTGCCCATCGCAAAGATCACCGTCTGCAACAGCAGCAGGACACTGGCCAGCGTCACCCGCATCGACATGAAGCTGCGCCACAGCCTGGCGAACGAACTCCGATTGGCGCTGGGCTCCTTGTTGGAGGGCGCCTCCCAGGCTTCAAACCTGCTGTCCGCAGGTCCAAACCAGGAATTGGAGGCGTCAGACACTAGCCGCCTGCTTGCTGCCGATGGGCCACGCAGCAATACAGCCCACCCGGGCCAGGCAAGGCCTCGGCACGCGGCAAATGCACCTGGCAAATACCGCACGCCACAATTTCGGTGACCACGCGGGGCGGCTGCGCGGATTTGGCCTCCGATGCTTGATGACTGGATTTCGAGTCCGTGCGCCGACTATGGCGCCACAACCACAAGACCGCCAAAGCGATGACGATGACCAGTAGATATTTCATGCGCGATGCAGGATCACTTCAAGCACAAACCGCGAACCTGCGTAGCCCAGCAGCAGCAGCCCCGAACCCAGGTAAAGAATGCGGACCGCTTTCTGCCCGCGCCAGCCCAGCTGGGCGCGGCCGAGCAGCAGGCCGGCAAAGGCGATCCAGGCCAGCACTGAAAAAATGGTTTTATGGGTCCATTTCCAGGGCAGTTCGGGCCCGTACAGCTGTTCTGCAAACAGCCAGCCGGCCAGCAGCGTGGCCGACAGCAGCACAAAGCCGGCCTCGACAAAGCGAAAGGTCAGTCGCTCCAGCGTCATCAGGGGTACGCCGGCAGGATTTTGGGTAGCCTGCCGCATGAAGCGCTCGGAACGGGTCATCAACCAGCCATGCACCACCGCGACGGCAAACAGACCATAGGAGGCGATGCCGAGTGCCCAATGCAGAGGCAGCCACGGTGACGCCACCATGTGGTAGCTGGTACCCGGAAAAATAATCGTCATCAAAACGGCCACGGCACCCAGCGAGGCCAGCGCCCAGTGCGCCTGCAACTGTGGAAACAGGCGACTCTCGATCGCATAAACCGTCAACATCAGCCACACGGTCATGGACAGCGCCGGAGCAAAACCGAAGCGCGGCGGTTGACCGAGCAGGCCGGCAGCCAGAGCCAAACCATGGGTCAACCAGGCAAAAAACAGCAGATTGCGCATACCCTGAGCGCTCAGGCGAAGGTTGGCCATTGCAAGCACGCCGTAGCCTGCCGCTGCGCCCGCCGCTGCAAGCTGCCCCCACCAGCCACTCAAAGCTAAAATCATGGCTAGAGTTTAGCTTCCTCACCGCTTGCTGC
>JANMBW010000518.1:0-6566 GCA_031360565.1 Polaromonas sp. | reverse complement strand
TGCTGAACGCGCTGGACCGGTCTGCGAGACGGCTGGGATATTTTCACAATGCCGGTTATTTTGAGCTGGGCGAAGACGATTTCACCCAATTTTTTCGCCTTGACGCCGCGCCTGATCCGGATTACCTACCGCTCTATGCCGAACTGTTGCGGCCAGATTGCCTGGTGCGGCGTCCCCGTTCCGAATTATTGGCATGCTCATGGAGTCTGCTCCGCCGTCACCTCGCTCGGCGCCCGTCTTCCAATCCCTTGCGCAGGTTTGGCGAGCGGTTTGCAAGTGATTTACCCGTGCTGCAGGACCGAGGCCTGCCTTACTACCACGCCTGGGCTTTTTCAGCGATTCGCCAAGCTGGCGCAGCCTTTGATCTGGCAGCCGCTTATCTTCGCTGGCAAGCGGAGTATGGTCAGACGGAGTTGCTCGTTCCGGCCAGCAGATTTGACACCATTGCGCAGGGCAACAAGGCCTTGATTCTCAAAGGGGCCCGAGCGGTTAATGGCAGGCGGCCATTTGACGCCGCGCCATTATTTTCCGAAATGGCTCAAGCGTGGGATGAGGCCATGCTCCTATTGGACCACTGCGTTGACCCGAAAAAAAACCCGCCGGGTGGCGGGTTGGTCTGGAGCTAGCGCAGAAGATTATTTCTTCGCGGCGCTGGCTGCTGGTTTGGCCGCATCAGCCTTGACGTCTTTCTTTTCATCTTTCTTGGCGTCCTTCTTTACGTCCTTTTTGGCGTCTTTCTTGTCATCTTTGGCAGTGGCCTTGGCATCCTTCTTCTCGTCTTTTGCCATCGCGGCGGCGGGTGCTGCGGCAGGCGCTGCGGCTACGGCAGGCGTGGCGGGTTTGGCATCGGCCTTTTTGTCATCCGCTTTGGCGGTGGTGGCGGCGGCTGCAGGTTTGTCGTCTTTCTTGGCGCTTGCAGCAACGCCCTTGTAGGCAGCACCGCCGACGGTCAGGCCTTCAGCTGAAAACTTAGCAGCGTTGCCTTCGCCTACGCCTTTGACGCGAGAAATAAAGTCATTCCAATCCTTGAAGGTGCCTTTTTTGCGCTCATCAACAATCTTGGTGGAAATACCGGGGCCAATGCCTTTAATGCCATCGAGCTCAGCAGCGGTGGCCTTGTTGACGTCTACGGCAGCAAAAGACACCGCCATGTACATGGCAGCGAAAAACGCCAGAAATTTTTTGAACATGGAAAAACTCCTCAAGTGATGGGGTGAATGTGAACCGTGAGCCGTCCTTCAAGGACAAGGTCAGCCATTCGATTAACGGTCAGTTCGAAGGATTGGTTGACCAAAGACCTTCATTTTTTGAGGGGAAAACCCTAGGACATCCGCCACGAAGGTCCATCGCGTTTACTTTTTTGCGCTGTTAAGCCAATGCATGTAGGCAGCGACCCCCGTCTGTACGTCGGCAAAGGCGTGATCGCAACCAGCTGCTCGCAGGGCGCTGAGGTCCGCTTGTGTGTAGCTCTGGTATTTGCGAACCAGTGCGGCTGGAAAGTCTATGTAGTCGACCAACCCCATTCGCGCGGCCGCATCCAGGCTGAGTTCAGGATTGTTCTGTTCTTTGCGCAGGGTGTTGATAACCGTGATGGCGACATCGTTAAACGGCTGGGCGCGGCCGGTGCCGAGGTTGAAAATGCCCGACATGCCGGGATGATCGAAGAACCAGAGATTGACTGCCACGACATCGTCGATGAAGACAAAGTCGCGCATCTGGCCGCCTGCCGCATAACCACCGTACTGTCCAAACAACTTGACCTTGCCATCGTTCTGGAACTGGTTGAATTGGTGAAAAGCCACGCTAGCCATGCGCCCCTTATGCTGTTCGCGCGGGCCATAAACATTGAAATATCGAAATCCCACCACTTGGGATACGGCACGTTCGAATTTGACGCCGAGTTCGCGCCGCATCCGCTGGTCGAACAGCAATTTGGAGTAGCCGTAGACGTTGAGCGGCCGCTCACAGTCCGGAGATTCGCGAAACGCGTCGGAGCCGCCATAGGTTGCAGCTGAAGAGGCGTACAGGAGTCGGGTACCCAAGGCCTGACAGGCATGGAACAGCTCACACGAGAGCGTGTAGTTGTTGTCCATCATGTATTTGCCATCTAACTCCATGGTGTCACTGCAGGCACCCTCATGGAATACCGCTTCCACCTCGCCAAAGGCGCCTTCAGAAAACAGATCGTAAAAATCGTCTGCGTCTACGTAGTCGGCGATCTGCAAGTCAGCGAGGTTTTTGAATTTGTCCCCTGCCGTCAGGTCGTCAACGGCAATGATGTCGTCGATACCTCTGGCATTAAGTCCCTTGATAAGGTTGCTGCCGATGAAGCCTGCCGCGCCAGTGACTACGATTTTCATGGTGTTTTCTCCGGGTTCAAGCGGTGCCAAAGAGCTCGCCATAAGTCACCGTTGCGGTACCAAACTTGCCGACGACAATACCTCCCGCGCGGTTGGCAATCGGAACCGCCTCGCGCAAACTCAGACCTGCAGCAGCCATGGTGGCGAGCGCTGCAATCACCGTATCACCGGCACCTGTCACGTCAAACACTTCTCGCGCCACTGCCGGGACATCGAGCTGTCCGAGGTCGTCAAACAAGGTCATACCTTCTTCACTGCGCGTCAGCAACAGCGCCTTCAGATTCAAGGATTGACGCAAATTGTGAGCCTTTGTCCGGAGATCGTCTTCATCCCGCCAGGACCCTACAACCTGCTCCAGCTCGGCGCGGTTCGGTGTTATAACGCTAGCATTTTTGTAGCGAGCGTAATCTGAACCCTTGGGGTCTACAAGCACCACCTTGCCGGCTGCCCTGGCCTGATCGATCATGCGAAGGATGTGTGCCAAGCCGCCCTTGCCGTAATCTGAAAACAGCATCGCATCGTGCTGTAGATAAAGTTTTTCAAAGGTGGCCGATTGGGAAGCCAGGACTTCGCTTTCAGGTGAGTTTTCAAAATCGAGCCGTAGCAGTTGTTGCTGCCGGCCGATCACACGCAGCTTGACCGTGGTTTTCATTCGCTCGTCGCGTCCGAAGTGGGGCGTGATGCCGGTCTTGGCAACCAGGGCTTCTAACTGATGACTGGCTTCATCGTCGCCCACCACAGTAAGCAGCGATGCCCGTGCACCCAGCGTGACAATGTTGTACGCCACGTTAGCGGCCGCGCCGATCCGTTCTTCCGTGCGGGTCACGCGCACCACCGGTACCGGCGCTTCGGGGGAGACGCGCTCTACTGCGCCATACCAATAGCGGTCGAGCATGGCATCACCGACGACCAGCACGCGAGCCTTGGCAATCTTCTCAAGCGAAATGGGTAGAGCGCTGGTCATAGGGTTGGGTGTGTATCCCAAGGGAGAGGGCTGAAATGGCTTGGCCTGTCCTGTGCCTGTCAAAGGGTCATTCCCCATTGTCACCCCCAGTTAGGCTGAGAGGAGGAAAAAGACTCAAATTGGATTTTATGGCCTTACAACTCTTCAATGCGTCTGGCTGGATAGCTGTCCCAGGCCTGGCAGCCTGGGCAGTGCCAGAAGTGCTGCGACGCTTCGAAGCCGCAGGCGGCACAGCGGTAACGCATAAGCGGTTTGGTCGCCTTGTCGAGGGCACGCTGAAGCAGCTTCTGGTTTTGCTCGCTGACCAGCTTTTCGCCTGAAATCCAGCGAGCCGCCGCAACCAGAGAGACCTCGTGCTCGAGGTGCGTCAGGTAGTGCCGGCGAGCGACGTCAGGATCCGGGTCTAGCCGCACCAACGCTTCCATCACGTCCACGGAAGGGGTATGAAGATAGTGGGTGTGAAGCAGATCAAGCACCGGAGCGCGCAGGCTGGGTTCCTGCGCAATCGTGACAAGCAGCGGACATGCCAGGGGAAAGGCTTGCGGTGCCATTTTTTCCAACTCCGCAAGGCTGCTCAGGGCCTGCTCCTGCTGGTTCATCTGCAGGTACAGATTAGCCATGTCTATCCTGGGCCTCGGATGGCCGGGCGCTAGGGTGACTGCCTGCTGCAGCGTAAGCAACGCGGTCTGTGTCTCGCCCCCAGCCAAGGCCATGGCGGCCTGTTCGCACAGGTAGTGGGACTGCCGCACCATGAAACTGCCGGGGCCGGCTTTGTCAAGCTTGCTGGCGATTTCAGTGGCATGTGGCCAGTCGCGAGACCGCTCGTAAATGGACAAAAGGGAAAGGTAAGCATCTTGCTCGTACGCAGTGCCTTCCAGTTTGCGCAGAGCGGTTTCAGCGCGATCCAGCAGGCCGGCCTTCAAATAATCGAGCGCGAGCGCCTGTTGTGCGCGGTCGCGTTCCGGTTGGGCCAGATCACCGCGAGACAGCAGGTGCTCATGAACCCGCACGGCGCGCTCGTATTCACCTCGCCGGCGAAACAGGTTACCCAGTGCAAAGTGCAACTCGGACGTGTCAGGGTCAATTTGCACGGCCTCAATGAAGGCGTCGATTGCCTGGTCCTGCTGCTCATTGAGTAGGTAGTTCAGGCCTTTGAAGTAAGCCTTGGGCGCCTGTCTGTTTTCAAGTCGCAGCTGCCTCAGATCGGCCCGTGATGCCAGCCAACCCAAAGTGAACGCAATCGGAAGTCCCAACAGGATCCATGTGAAGTCAAATTCCATGGTGTGTCGCCGCGGTGCCGTCTGTCGGCAAGGTAGATGTGCCGGGAACTGGTGACGTGGCCGGTGTGACCGCTGACTTGGAGTGTGCGTTTCTGGCCTTTTTCCACCAGCGTGGTGTCATGACCAGAACCCCTAGTGCCAGCCCACACGCAAAGGCCGCCAGGACGACCATCACCAACGGCGCTGACCACAGCGTCCCAAAAAAGAAGTTGACCGCTACCGCCTGCTGATTGTTAAGTGCGAAGGCGAAAAGCGTAAAAAAAATGGCTGCTTTGAGCAACCAGATCAAATATTTCAAGTGGCAAACCCCCCGCCCAATTGTAGCCAGCGGGTCAAGCTGCCGACTCGACGGAAGCTTTCGATCGTTGCAGGAAGTCAGCGCTCAACAATTGCTCGGTCCGGGCATCCACCGCTTCGCGTAGCGCCTTTCCAGGCTTGAAATGTGGAACCCGCTTTTCTGGAATCGCCACGCTTTCGCCGGAGCGCGGGTTACGACCCATTCGAGGTGGTCGACGGTTGATGGAAAAACTTCCAAAACCGCGAATCTCAATACGGTGCCCGCGCACCAATGCGTCGCTTACCGCATCAAGAATGGTCTTTACTGCGAATTCGGCGTCGCGGTGTGTCAGCTGGCTGAATCGGGCGGCCAGTTCTTCTACGAGATCGCTACGGGTCATGGGTGGCAATAAAAACTGGCGATGGACGTAGAGCAGGCGGTCAGCTAGGCAGACCGCCTGCCCCGGTCGGGACGGACTATTTGGTGTCGTTACTGTCCATCTTGGCGCGTAGCAACGCACCGAGGTTGGTCAAACCTGCGTTGTCGCGAGACGACTGCTGGCTCAGTGACTGCATGGCTTCCTGCTGGTCGGCGTTGTCCTTGGCTTTGACCGACAGCTGGATGTTGCGGGTCTTGCGGTCCACGTTCACCACGACAGCCGACACTTCGTCGCCTTCTTTAAGGATGTTGCGCGCGTCTTCAACACGGTCACGGCTGATTTCACTGGCACGCAGATAACCGATGATCTCGTCACCCAGATCAATCTCTGCACCCTTGGCGTCCACGGTCTTGACCTTGCCCGTCACGATGGCGCCCTTGTCGTTGATCGACACGAACGTCGTGAAAGGATCGGAATCGAGCTGCTTGATGCCCAGAGAGATTCGCTCGCGGTCGACGTCGACGGCCAGAATGATCGCTTCGACTTCCTGGCCCTTTTTGTAGTTGCGCACAGCGGCTTCGCCAGGCTCATTCCATGACAGGTCAGACAGGTGAACCAGGCCGTCGATACCGGCAGCCAGCCCGACGAACACGCCGAAGTCAGTGATCGACTTGATCGGACCCTTGACGCGATCACCGCGCTTGCTATCCTGTGCAAACTCTTGCCAGGGGTTGGCCTTGCACTGCTTCATGCCCAGGCTGATACGGCGCTTGTCTTCGTCGATCTCGAGCACCATGACTTCAACTTCGTCGCCCAGCGCGACGAGTTTGTTTGGCGCAACGTTTTTGTTGGTCCAGTCCATTTCGGACACATGCACCAAGCCTTCGATGCCTGGCTCGAGCTCGACAAACGCGCCGTAGTCGGCAATGTTGGTGATCTTGCCGAACAAGCGGGTGCTTTGCGGATAGCGGCGGTTCACGCCCATCCAGGGGTCATCGCCCATCTGCTTCAGGCCCAAAGACACGCGATTCTTTTCGGTATCGAACTTCAGGATCTTGGCAACAATTTCTTGGCCAGCGGTCACCACTTCGCTTGGGTGACGCACGCGGCGCCAGGCCATGTCGGTGATGTGCAGCAATCCGTCAATGCCGCCCAGGTCAACGAATGCACCGTACTCGGTGATGTTCTTGACCACGCCCTTGACGGAAGAACCTTCCTTGAGGGTTTCCATCAGCTTGGCGCGCTCTTCGCCCATACTGGCTTCGACGACTGCGCGGCGTGACAGCACGACGTTGTTGCGCTTGCG
>JANMBW010000461.1:0-5435 GCA_031360565.1 Polaromonas sp. | reverse complement strand
GGTGACTCCAGCAGCACGCCAACGGCACGTCGGCAATCGGAGTCTTCCAGCTGAAAAATCCACGCTTTTTCAAGCGTCGCGAGCTGTACGATATGCGGTCCGCTCGAGCTTTCGTTCTTTAAAAAAGTTGGCTTGGACTCGGTATCAAAGCCGAGCGCGGTGACATCCGCCAGTTCCTTCAGAGCCAACGCGGCCTGTTCGGTGCTAGACACGACCTGAATCTGGGCTAGGCCCAGCCGGTCAAATGGTTCGAGCAGGGCGATTTGCTCTTTATCGGGTGTGGCGTGTGTCGTCATGTTTCGTGCGTCAGAATACAACACGCGCTTTCCGTCACGCACTCTCTCATCACACCGGCAGGCAATCGCATGGCATCCGCACGAGGCATCACCACCGACGACTACAAGCTTTTTCCGTCGCCGCGCAACCGGCACCGGATTGTTTTTCCTCACCAGGTTTTTGTGCCTTACCCTTATATGCTGATTGATCTGGAAAGTTATCGTTTCGAGGGCAGGTACAGCCTTTTTGCGGCCTGCCGGCTTGCAGATGGCAAGATGGGGCAGCTTGTGACACTGGAAATGCCGAGCGACGAACTGAAATTCAAACTTCAATTTGTGCCCGACTAAAACAGCTGTGCCCACCTGAGGATAGTGACCACCGGCCGGTCTTGTGCCTGTGCAGCCGCGCCGCTACCATTCAGGCATGGTCGGGCTAGGACGGTAGCCTGGTCATCATTTTGAAAGAGGTCACATGCCGCAGCTTATCGCGTCGGTTGAGGGTGTCGAAATCAAGCACCTTTACCTGCAAAAAGACAGAACCACTTTGGGTCGTAAACCCCATAACGACATCGTTTTTGACAACATGGTGGTTAGCGGCGAGCACTGTGTTTTCGAACTCAAAGGAATTGCCGATGTCTATCTCGAAGACCTCCGCAGTACCAATGGCACCTATGTCAACGGCCACATGATCAAGTCCCGCCAGAAGCTCAAGGACAAGGACATCATTGCAATCGGCAATTTCAGAGTTTATTTTCTAACCGCGTCGGCGCACGAGCAGGGTTTGTCTGGCCAGACGACCGCGCTTCCGCTGGAGGCAGTGGGCGCGGCCGAAAACACCGGATTGATGCAGGCCAGCTTCAAGCTGCTGTCTGGCACCTCTGCCGGGTTGGAAGTCCCGGTCGTGAAAGCGGTGACCACGTTTGGACAGCCAGGCGTATCGGTGGTGTCAATTTCCCATCGGCGACAGGGCTACTTTGTGGCGCATCTCGATGGTGACAAGCCCTCAACCCTGAACGGCCACCGAATCGGGACCCAGCCGATTTCGCTGCGCGATCACGATGTACTTGAACTTGCCGGCACGGCGATGGAATTTCTGCTCAAGCCGGGGTGAGTGGAGTTGCGAGCAGGCGATAGTGAAGTGTGGTGTTCCAGGTGCATTTCAATATGAAGAATAGCGCTATGGGTGGGCTGGTCTATTCCACCGAGTCCGGGAGAATGTGCCCCGCTTGTCGCCAGCCATTGCTCAGCTGCGTTTGCACTCAGGCCAAACCCATGGGCAAGTCCAGTGATGTCGTTCGCGTGAGCTGTGAGACCAAGGGACGTGGCGGCAAAAGCGTGACACTGGTGAGAGGCTTAGCGCAGGACGCAAGCGCGCTGGCACAAACTGGCAAGCTCTTGCGCACGGCTTGTGGGTCCGGTGGGACGGTCAAGGATGGCGTGATTGAAGTGCAGGGCGAACACGTCGACCGGGTGATGGAAGCGCTTCAAAAGCAGGGCCATCTTGTCAAACGTGCGGGCCGGTAACGGAAACTGCTGGTAACAATCGATTGGTGCAGGCGCCCCAACCAAAGTGGCAATTTTTGACCAGGGCTGCTTTCAGGTATTACCATGCTCAACAAATTGGGGCCGGTCAGTGCATGAGAGCTTAGACTAAGCGCGATGCCATCACTGTGCAGACGGAGGTATTTTGAACTTGGCTACATTTTTTCTGACCGTAATTGCTCTGGCACTTGGGGGCTTGATGGGCGCCGGTCTATATGCCCTTTGGTTACGAAACAAGTCAAAGGTTCGCTTGCGCATGCCAGCCAAATGGCCACTGACCGCCAGGGGCTTGATGACCAGCGATGAACATGAGGTTCACGGCTGGCTGCGCAGCACTTTTCACGACCACCTGGTGATGGTCAAGGTGCCTGTTTTGCGCTTCACGATTCCGATTGACAAGAATGTGAACGAAACGGCGCAACGTTGGCAGGAGTTGCTGCACGGCGTCTATTGCACCTTCACCGTTTGCACCGCCAATGGCAATGTCGTCGGCTGTGTCGATGTGCCCTCCAAACGTGGCTTCAGCAAAACCAACCGTGAGTTGAAAGAAGCCTTGCTGTCAGATTGCAAAATTGCCTACACGGTGGTGCGCAAAACGCATTTGCCGAATGTCAGCGCCATGCGGGCGGCATTTTTAGGCGAGCTGACCGTCGAAGACGAGCAGGAGATGCAGGCTACCCGCGGAGGGGATACCAATTTTCACGCAGACCTTGATAACTTCACCCAACAGAAAAGGGTGGCCGCCAAGGAAGCCGCACTCAAGGAAATCAACACGCACCAGGACGCCAAACCCATGGCAGATCACCTGCCTGCCGGATTTAATGCAGATGGCACGGCAGCGTCGAGGCAGGCCCGATCCACCGATGAGCCGCCGCCGTGGGATGACTCTTTCACCATGCCTGCCGACACCCGGCCTGCAAAGTTGCCCTGATCAACCGGATAGGTTCATCAGGCGCTTGGACGGCTGGTCCCGCTAGCTGATGCCTGGGCTGCCCGAACTGCCGCAGCGACCAGCGGCAATCGATCATTTCCAAAATACATGTCACTGCCCACAAAAAAGGTGGGGGAACCAAATGCGCCACGCTGGATAGCTTCGTCAGTGTTGGCTTTGAGAGCATCCTTGATCTTTTGCTCCGCAATGCCAGCCAGAAAAGCGTCTACCCGGATGCCCGTCTGCCGGCAGATCTCTGACAGGACCTCGTCCTGAGAAATATCTTCTTGCCGGGTGAAATAGACCGCAAAGCATGCCTCGATGTAGGCCAGGTAGTGGGCGCTTGATTCGGCATCTTCTGCCACCCAGAGGCAGCCGCGCATGGCCTTGACGCTGTTGACAGGGAAAACTTTGGGTGGAAACACAAGGGTCAGACCGGCGGAGCGGGCGCAGTCCTGAACATCTTTGATCAGGTAGCGGTTCTTGGGCGAGTTCATGTCGTCCCGAGAGGTGTAAACGCCCTGGTTGACGCTGTTAAAAATGCCCCCCACCAGAATCGGTCGCCACCTGATGGGCACGCCGAGCTCGGCCGCGACAGGCTGCAGGTTGCGAAATGCCAGGTAGGTCCACGGACTGGAGCAATCAAAGAAAAATTCAATCATCGTTGGCTCTCGGGTTGGACTATCTGGCAGGAAATAGTCGTTGTTACCGGGCAGGTTGAATATATCAGGAGCGGTTGTTCGAACCCGTCCTCACCGTTTCAGAGGTTTGACCAAACAGGTTTCTGCGTGCCTCATCGCTTAAGGCCGGTGCGCGCAAGTCCTTGCCCAAATCCAGTCCTCGTTTGACCGCTGGTCTTTCAAACAGGCGGTTGTACCACCGCTCCACCTGTGGAAATTTTCCGAGTTCAATTTGCTGCGCCTTGTGTGTGCGTACCCAGGGGAAAATAGCCATGTCGGCAATCGAATAATCAGGCCCAGCTACGTAGGCAGAAGTTCGTTCCAGTTGCAGGTCCAGCACGCCGTAAAGTCGGTCGACTTCCTTGCTGTAGCGCTCTATTGCATAGGGAAATTTTTCGGGCGCGTAAAGAAGGAAGTGTCCGTTTTGTCCTGCCATCGGTCCTAGGCCGCCCATCTGCCACATCAGCCATTGCAGTACCTGATAGCGCTCGCGCAATGTCTGGGGCAGAAATCGACCGGTCTTTTCGGCCAGGTACTGCAAAATCGCACCGCTTTCAAAAACAGCCACAGGTGAGCCACCTCCATACGGAAAATGGTCGACGATCGCTGGCATACGGTTATTGGGACTGATGGCCAAAAATCCAGGCGCAAATTGCTCACCGCTGCCAATGTTCACCGGATGCAAACAATAAGCCAAGCCTGTCTCCTCCAGCATGATGGAAATTTTCCATCCGTTGGGCGTTGGCCAGTAGTACAGATCAATCATTGGTAACGGATGCTGATCTCAGGCGGCTAGCTGCGCGGCATGGTGCCTCAGGTGATCGCGCATGAATGTGGCAATAAAGTAATAGCCATGGTCATACCCGGCGTGTCGGCGCAGAGACAGCGGCTGCCCCGCCCGCGCACAGGCGGCTTCAAACCGTTCTGGATGCAATTGGGCGCCTAAAAATCCATCAGCCAGTCCCTGATCAATCAGAATGCCAGCCGGAAACGGCGCAGTCTTCCGCTGGCTCATCAGCGCTGCCGCGTCATGGGCAACCCACACGGTTTCATCGCTGCCCAGATAGCCAGTGAATGCTTTCTGACCCCAGGGACACTGGCTCGGCGCGCAGATCGGCGCAAAAGCCGAGACGGATTTGAAAAGTTGCGGATGTCGAAGTGCCAGCGTCAATGCCCCATGGCCGCCCATGGAGTGGCCAAAGATGCCCACCCGGTCAGCGGCGATCGGCAGTGTGGCCTGCAAGTCGGGTAGCAACTCGGTGGTGATGTAGCTCTCCATTCGGTAATGCTGTGACCACGGTGCCTCGGTGGCGTCCAGGTAAAAACTGGCGCCCAGACCGAAATCCCAGTGATCTGCTTCACCTGAAACCTTGGCACCGCGTGGACTGGTGTCGGCGGTGATGAGCGCTAGGCCCAGCTCCGCAGCGTGCTGTTGGGCGCCAGCCTTGATCATGAACGTTTCTTCGGTGCAGGTCAGGCCGGCCAGATAAAGCAAGGCCGGCACCTTGCCCCCAGCCTGGTCCATGGCGGCCTGTGGTGGCAAGAAGACCGAATACTTCATCGGCAGGCCGATCACCCGCGAGGCGTGTTGGTAAAAGCGCTGCACCCCGCCAAAACAGCGGTGTTCACTGAGGAGTTGATCTGCCACGTTCAGGCCTAATTCAGGCAGTCAGCCGTTGATGCACCAGTTCGAGCACAGCGTCGGCAAACACCTGCGGCTTTTCTTGTGGGAGGTTGTGGCCTGCGGCCGGAATGACCCGGTGGGAACGCTGACCGGTAAAAAACCGTGCATGCTGAGCGGCCGCTGCGGGGGGGCGGACGCCGTCGTCAACTCCATCGAAAGTGATGCTGGGGACAGTGATCGGCGGTTGCATCGCGAGGCGCCGTTCAATTTCGAGCAGCGCTGGATCGCCCGCCACCAGGCCAAACCGATGGCGGTAGGACTGGATGACCACATCCACAAAGTCCGGGTTGTCGAATGCGGCAGCACTGCGTTCAAAAGCGCCC
>JANMBW010000441.1:0-1554 GCA_031360565.1 Polaromonas sp. | reverse complement strand
GAAGGCTCTTTTAACAAAGCTTTCCGGGCTGTTTGACCTGATTGCTCAGGCTGCCTTGGGGGCGGTGAGTGCCAGGGCTTTCACCTTGGCTGACAGGCGGCTCTTGTCGCGCGCTGCCTTGTTTTTGTGGAAGATACCTTTGTCAGCAACCGTGTCGACAATGCTCTGGGCTTTGGCGAACAGGTCTTTGGCCTTGTCCTTGTCACCCGCTGCAACGGCTTTTTCGACGTTTTTTTACAGCGGTACGGTATTTGGAGCGCAACGAGGTGTTGGCTGCGTTGAGTTTGACGTCCTGACGAACGCGTTTGCGGCCCGACGCCAGGCGCGGGTTCTTTTTCTTGGGTTTGGCTGTAGCCATAAATGAAGTCCTTTTGGATTCGGCTGATGGGTGATCAGGTCCGAAAATGGGTCTGCGGATGTTGCAAGCGAAGCCCTCCATTATATGCCGACTGGTCGCTTTGGGGCAGTTGGTCCAGCTTGGGCGCGATGGACCGCCTAAACTCGGAGGGTGTCACTCTTCAAGTCCGCCTCCACAGTCTCTGCGCTGACGCTGGTTTCGCGCATCACCGGTTTGGTGCGGGAACTGCTGATTGCGTCCACTTTTGGCGCAAGCGCCATGACCGATGCCTTCAACGTCGCTTTTCGCATTCCCAATCTGTTTCGCCGCTTGTTTGCCGAAGGCGCATTCAGTCAGGCCTTTGTGCCGGTGTTGGCGGCCAGCCGGGCCCAACAGGGCGAGATTGAGACCAAATTACTGATTGACCGGGTCGCGACGCTGCTGACCTGGGCACTGTTGCTCACCTGTGTGGCCGGTGTGGCGGGTGCCCCGGTGCTGGTTTGGCTGATGGCCAGCGGATTGAAGCAGGAGCCGCGCGGTTTTGAGGCAGCGGTGTTCATGACGCGCTGGATGTTTCCGTATATTGGTTTCATGTCGCTGGTGGCGCTGTCTTCGGGCGTGCTCAACACCTGGCGTCGGTTTGCGGTACCGGCGGCCACGCCCGTCTTGCTCAATGTGGCGATGATTGGTGCCGCGTGGCTGCTCGCGCCATGGTTCAAGGCCCGCGGAATCGAGCCGGTCTATGCCTTGGGGGCAGGCGTCATGGTAGGCGGGGCACTGCAGCTGGCTGTCCAGATCCCTGCCTTGCTGCGCTTGGGCCTGCTGCCTAAAATTTCATTGAACTGGTCCATGATCAGCGCCGCTTGGTCCGATCCAGCTACAAAAAACATAGCTAAGTTGATGCTGCCTGCGCTGCTGGGCGTCAGCGTGGCGCAGATATCGCTTCTGATCAACACCCAGATCGCCTCGCACCTCACGCCCGGCAGCGTGAGCTGGCTGACCTATGCAGATCGCCTGATGGAGTTTCCCACCGCCATGCTGGGTGTGGCCATCGGTGTGGTGCTGATGCCTCAGCGGGCCGCCGCCAAAGCCGACGACGACGCCGTCAAATACTCGGCCATGCTCGACTGGGGCCTGCGCATCGTCGTTTTGCTGGCGGTGCCGAGTGCCGTCTCGCTGCTGACTTTTGCCCAGCCCTTGGTGGCCACGCTCTACCA
>JANMBW010000409.1:0-10029 GCA_031360565.1 Polaromonas sp. | reverse complement strand
GTCAATGGCCAGATCAAGCAGCAAGCCACCCTAAACCACATGATCTGGTCGGTGGCCGAGCAGATTTCTAGGCTGTCCGAAGCCTTTGAGCTATTTCCGGGTGACATCATTTACTCCGGCACGCCCGAAAACGTCGGACCTGTGGTCAAGGGCGACGTGATTGAGTGCCACATTGACGGTCTGCCGGAACTCAGCGTCCGTATCGTCTGACGCTTGGTTGAGCCCCGACCCCTGAGCGCTCGGTATTGGGAAATACCCGACGGTATTTCCCTGAACGGGCAAGAACTTCGGTGACCGCATAGACTCTCAGGGTTTCGAATAACCCCTCCTACTAGGAAACTCTATGTTGAACAGCAACCTGAAAAGCGACTTTGATGCCCTGCTGCCGGGCCAAAGCACCGAAGCCGGCGCCAATCGCCGCACCGCCCTGAAAGCCGCACTGGGCGTGGGCTATGCCGCTTCGGCCATGCCGATCATGGCGCAAACCGCGATCAAGACCTCGTCTGACGGCCTGAAAACCGGCGAAACCACTTTTGAAGTCAATGGCTTCAAGGTACCGGCTTACTTCGCCGCCCCTGCGGGCAAGAAAAACCTGCCGGTGGTGCTGGTGATCCAGGAGATCTTCGGCGTGCACGAGTACATTGCCGACACCGCGCGCCGCTTTGGCAAGGCTGGCTACCTGGCGATTGCTCCGGATCTGTATGCGCGCCAGGGCGACGCCAGAAAGTACACCGAGACCGCCAAGCTGATGGCGGAACTGGTCTCCAAGGTGCCGGACGCACAAGTCATGTCTGATCTGGACGGTGCGGTAAAGTGGGCTGGTGCCAATGGCGGAAACCTCAAAAAGGTCGCCATCACCGGTTTCTGCTGGGGTGGCCGAATCACCTGGCTCTATGCCGAGCAAAGCAAAAACGTCAAGGCTGGTGTCGCCTGGTATGGCCGGCTGGTAGGCACGTCGTCTGCCGTCACGCCCAAGCACCCGCTGGAACTGGCGGCCGGTTTGAATGCGCCCGTGCTGGGCCTGTACGGCGGCCAGGATGCCGGCATCCCGCTGACCACTGTCAACCAGATGAAAGATGCCATGGCTGAAGCTGCTGCCAAGGGCAACAAAGCGGCTAAAGCGTCCGAGTTTGTGGTCTATCCCCAAGCGCCGCACGCCTTTCATGCCGACTACCGCCCGAGCTACCGCAAGGAAGCCGCTGCTGACGGTTTCCAGCGCGCGCTGGACTGGTTTAAAACCCACGGCGTAGCGTAAACCGGGCCCGGCCTCGACCCGCCAGCCGCCTCATGGCAACCTGAGGCGGCTTTTTCTTGTTTCACGCTTGCTAAGATACGCAACAGCCGGCAGCGGTCCTTGTAGGGCCCGCCCGAAACCGGTTTCTGGTGATTATTCAGGGCTACAGCCCAAGTCAAACGGGCATCTATAGCTATGAATTTAATAGCAATCTTGGCGGGAACGCTGGTCGCCGGTATCGGCAGCGTCTGGCTCGCTGCTGCGCTCAGTTTTGGCGTGCTGGCGCGCTACACCCAGCATATGCTGAGCCTGGCTGCGGGCGCGCTGCTGGCCACCGCTTTCATGAACCTGCTGCCCGAGGCGTTTGAGAGTGGCGTCGGTCCCGAAGCGCTGTTTGGCACGCTGCTGGCTGGTCTGGTGTTTTTCTTTTTGCTCGACAAGGCCGAGCTCTGGCACCACGGGCATGAGCATGGCACGCACCGGGAGCCAGACGCATCTGGCCACGCACACCACGCTCACGACCACAATCATGATCATCACAGTCATGCTGTGAAGTCGGGTGGCTGGGCGGTGCTGGCCGGTGACAGTGTGCACGCCTTTGGCGACGGTATCCTGATTGCTTCGGCCTTCATGGCTGACCTGCGACTGGGCGTGGTGGCCTCATTGGCCGTGCTGGTGCATGAGGTGCCGCACCACATGGGCGACCTGGTGGTGCTGCGCCAGACTTCGGGTAACCGCCGCGCGGCGCTGGTGAAGGTCTCGCTGGCCGGGGCGGTCACTGCGCTGGGCGGCCTGACCGGCTACGCGCTGCTGGACCAGTTGCTCGACTACCTGCCGTTTTTTCTGATCGCCGCCTCCAGCAGTTTTATTTATGTGGCGCTGGCCGATTTGATTCCGCAACTGCAAAAGCGCGTGACGGCCAGCGAAACGGCCGCGCAGATTGCCTGGTTGATGCTCGGCATTGGTCTGGTCAGTCTGATCAGCGCCGTGGTGCTCCGGCACTGAGCCTTCGCCGCAGTCAGCCTCGTGCCACGGGCCGGTTAGGGTCGCTGCACCAGTCGCTCCAGCTTCCGGCATACAGGCTGCTTGGTCCGAGGCCTGCGATCTCCATGGCAATCATGTTGGGCAGGGCGCTGACGCCGCTGCCACAGTGGTGTACCACCGTTGCCGGGTCGCGTTCGCCCAGCAACGCTAAAAACTCGGTCCTGAGTTGCTCCGGCGTCTTGAACTTGCCGTCACTGCCCAGGTTCTGGGTGAAAGGCCGGTTCAGCGCGCCCGGAATATGGCCTGCCACCGGGTCCAGTGGTTCGACCTCGCCCCTAAACCGTGGCGCGCTGCGTGCGTCAATCAGGGTCTGGGTAGGCTGTCCCAAGTGGTCCGCTACCGTTTGGGTGGAGACCAGGCGGGCTTTTTCGGGCGACAGAAAAAAGTTGGTCTGAAAGTGTGCGGGCTCTGCGCCACTGTTTACCGCGCCGCCCGACGCCTGCCAGGCTTGCAGACCACCGTCCAGTACCGCAACGTTGGCGTGACCCGCCCACTTGAGCATCCACCAGAGTCGGCCGCAATAGTTGGCGCCGTTGCGGTCATAAACCACCGCCAGCATGTCGTTGGCAAACCCCACACTGGACAACCAGATGGCAAATTTTTCGCGGTTGGGAAGGGGGTGACGGCCGCCAGAAGCCGGCGCATCGGCGCCTGGCACGGTGATGACGCTTTGGGCGCCGCGTTTGGCAGGATTGATGCCGTGTTTGGCGCTCAAGGCCGTTTCCAGGTCGGCATGGACAGCGCCCGGAATATGCGCTTGCATGAATTGCTCCAGCCCTGCCTGGGGCCGTGTCAGTTCAAAGCTGCAGTCAAAGATGCGCATCGGTCGGGCGCTGGCCATCGCGGCTTTGAGTTGCTCACTTGAAATCAGGGGAGAGGTACGCATGGAATGCTCCTTGAGTCAAATCATCTGGGTGGTTTTGCTGGCACCCATTTCATGCCGGTACCACTCGTGAAAGTGCTGCATGCCGTCTTCCATCGGGCTCTGGTAAGGGCCAAACTCGTTGTCACCGCGGTCCAGCAGCGCCTTGCGACCCGCATCCATGCGCAAGGCGATTTCGTCATCTTCGACGCAGGTTTCCATGTAGGCGGCCTGCTGCGCCTCGATGAATTCCCGCTCGAATGCGCAGATTTCTTCGGGGTAATAAAACTCCACCAGGTTCAAGGTTTTGTCCGGCCCGCGCGGATGCAGCGAGCTCACCACCAGCACATGCGGGTACCACTCGATCATCACATGTGGATAGTAGGTCAGCCAGATCGCGCCGTATTTGGGTGGAACCCCTTTGCGGTACTGAAGCACCACGTCGTGCCATTTTTTGTAGGTGTCGGTACCCGGCTTGCCAAGCTTGTCGGAGACCCCGACGGTCTGCACCGAATAATGTGGCTGAAGCTCCCAGTTGAGGTCATGGGTGGTGACAAAGCCGCCCAGACCTGGATGGAAAGGCCCGACGTGGTAGTCCTCCAAATAGACCTCAATGAAGGTTTTCCAGTTGTAGTTGCATTCGTGCAGATGCACCTTGTCGAGCTGGTAACCCGAAAAATTCAGGTCGCCCATGTGGCCAGCGGGTCGATTCAGGCCGGCCATGTCGGCGGCGATGTCGCGTCCAGTGTCTTCAAACACCAGGCCGTTCCAGGTGGTGGTGGGATAGCGGTTCAAATTCAGGCAGGGGTCAATTTCGAAGTGCGGCGCGCCGATCAATTCGCCGGAGGTGTTGTAAGTCCAGCGGTGCAAGGGGCAGACGATGTTGCTGTCAGGCCGGTCACCGAGGGAGCCGCGCCCCTGCAGCATGGTCGACTGGCGGTGCCGGCAGACATTCGAAATCAGCTCGATACCCGAGGCGTTACGCACCAAAGCCCGGCCTTCTCCTTCGTGGGGCAAGGCGTAAAAATCTCCGAGGTGCGGCACCGACAGCTCGTGACCGACGTAGCGCGGACCACGCGCAAACAACTTTTGCTGCTCCCGTTGGTACAGGCCTGCATCGAAGTAGCTGGAAATCGGCAGCTGGCTGGTGGCCTGCAGCAGGCGGAGGCTTAAATCAGACATGCAATGGTGGGAGGGCGCGGCGCGCTTCACCCTTATCGAGAACAGTTCTCAATTCTACCCGTGCAGCTTGGTCGCAGGCCTGAGCGCCAACCCTTAAAATGAAGAGGCAAACCAAATCACCATGGCCAAATCTCCTGCGTCTTCCCCTGCTACACCTTCTCCCCCCTTGCCTGCGACTTACGAAGCTGCGGTCAAGGAGCTTGAAGGGCTGGTTTCCAGTCTGGAGTCGGGTCAATTGCCGCTCGACCAGTTGCTTACCGGCTACCAGCGCGGCGCTCAGTTGCTGGCGTTCTGCCGTGGCAAATTGGAGGCCGTGGAAAACCAGGTCAAGGTGCTCGAAGGCTCCGAGCTCAAGCCGTGGGCCCCGAGCTGAGTTGAATCGCTCTGCTTGCTTGCCCTTCACCGATGCCTACTCACGCCATACCCGTGACCCGAAACCCCGTCGTCTCCCCCGAACGGCCGGCCGAATTTGACTTGGCTGACTGGAGTGCGCACCAACTCGCCGCAGTGGAGCAGGCCTTGTCGCACTGGGTGGCCGGGCCGCTGGGCGAGCCAGCGCCGGCGGGCCTGGGCGACGCGATGCGCTACGCAGTGCTGGACGGTGGCAAGCGCCTGCGGCCCCTGCTGGCGCTGGCGGCTTGCGAGGCGGTCCATGGCGACGCGCGTGCGGCGATCCGGCCTGCCTGTGCGGTCGAGCTGATCCATGCCTATTCGCTGGTTCACGATGATCTGCCCTGCATGGACAATGATTTGCTGCGCCGTGGCAAACCGACGGTCCATGTCCGGTTTGGGCAGGCGCAGGCGCTGCTGGCGGGCGATGCCCTGCAGGCGCTGGCATTTGAACTGCTCACGCCCGATGACGGATCGCTGTCGGAAGCAAGCCAGGCGCGCCTTTGCCGCATGCTGGCTCAGGCAGCGGGTTTTCAGGGTATGGCGGGGGGTCAGGCAATTGACCTGGCCAGCGTGGGCCTGCCTTTGACATCGGCGCAATTGCATGAAATGCACCGCCTCAAAACCGGTGCTTTGTTGCAGGCCAGCGTTTTGATGGGGGCCAGTTGCGGGACTTCCTTGCCACCCGCCCTTGAGCTTGGCTTACGCGACTACGGCTCGGCCGTGGGGCTGGCTTTTCAGGTGGTTGACGACATTCTCGATGTCACCTCTGACTCGGCCACCTTGGGCAAGACCGCCGGCAAAGACGCCGCGCAAGACAAACCCACCTTTGTTTCGCTGATGGGCCTGCAAGCCTCGCAGGATTACGCCCAACTGCTGCTGGCGCGGGCGCTGAGCAGCCTGGATGGACTTGATGGCCACGCGCTGCATGGCACCGCCGCCTTGCGCGCGCTGGCAGACATGCTGGTCAATCGCCATAGCTAGGTGTTCGCCCCAAGCCCGGCCACATCGCGCACAATCCACACAAAATGACCTCATTGCTTGAAACTGTCAACAGCCCGGCGGACCTGCGGCGGCTGCCGCGTACCCAGTTGCAGGCGGTCGCAGACCAACTGCGAGCCTACCTGCTCGACACGGTGTCAAAAACCGGCGGGCACCTGAGCTCCAACCTCGGCACGGTGGAACTGACGGTTGCCTTGCACTACGTTTTTGAAACGCCGGAGGACCGGCTGGTGTGGGACGTCGGTCACCAGACCTACCCGCACAAAATTCTCACTGGCCGACGCGAGCGCATGGGCAGCTTGCGCCAGCTCGGCGGTTTGTCGGGTTTTCCGCGTCGCGACGAAAGCGTCTACGACACGTTTGGTACCGCGCATTCTTCCACCTCCATTTCTGCCGCGCTGGGCATGGCCCTGGCCGCCAAGCAAAAGGGCGAGGATCGCCATGCGGTAGCCATCATTGGTGACGGCGCCATGAGTGCTGGCATGGCCTTTGAGGCGCTCAACAACGCCGGTGTGCACGACGACTGCAAGCTGCTGGTGGTACTCAACGACAACGACATGAGCATCAGCCCGCCCGTCGGCGCGCTGAACCGTTACCTCGCGCAATTGATGAGCGGGCGTTTTTATGCGTCGGCCAAACAGATGGGGCGGCAGGTGCTCAAGGTCGCGCCGCCCTTGCTCGAGCTGGCCAAACGTCTGGAGGCGCATGCCAAGGGTATGGTGGTGCCCGCTACGCTGTTTGAGAATTTCGGCTTCAACTACATCGGCCCTATTGATGGCCATGATCTGGAGTCCCTGATCCCGACGCTGGAAAACATCAAGCAGTTGATGCTCAAGGGTGCAGGGCCACAGTTTTTGCATGTGGTGACCAAGAAAGGTCAGGGCTACAAGCTCGCGGAAGCGGACCCGATTGCCTACCATGGCCCCGGCAAATTTGACCCGGCGATGGGACTGCAAAAGTCGACGGCACCGGCCCGCCAAACATTCACGCAGGTGTTTGGTCATTGGCTCTGCGACATGGCGGAACAGGACCGCCGACTGGTCGGCATCACGCCGGCCATGCGCGAGGGCTCGGGCATGGTCGAATTCCACCAGCGCTTTCCAGATCGCTACCACGATGTCGGCATTGCCGAGCAGCACGCCGTGACGTTTGCCGCGGGCATGGCCTGCGAGGGCCTCAAACCCGTGGTGGCGATCTACTCGACTTTTTTGCAGCGCGGCTACGACCAACTGATCCACGACGTGGCGCTGCAGAACCTGCCGGTTGTTTTTGCGCTGGACCGAGCCGGCCTGGTCGGCGCGGACGGTGCTACCCATGCAGGCGCCTACGACATTCCGTATCTGCGCTGCATCCCCAACATGAGCGTGGCCTGCCCGGCCGACGAGAACGAATGCCGCAAGTTGCTCAGCTCGGCGTTCGAGCAGCACCATCCGGTGGCCGTGCGCTACCCGCGCGGCGCGGGGGTGGGCGTCGCGACTGAGGCGGGCTTGCAGTCGCTGCCATTTGGCAAGGGCGAAGTTCGCCTTGAGGGTTCCGGCGTGGCCATTCTCGCCTTCGGGACCTTGCTGTATCCGGCGCTGGAAGCTGCGCGCAAGCTCGGTTGCAGTGTGGTGAACATGCGCTGGGCCAAGCCGCTGGACACCGCCTTGTTGCTGCGCATGGCGGCCACACATTCCGCGCTGGTCACTGTCGAAGAGGGCGCCATCATGGGTGGCGCGGGCAGTGCGGTGAGCGAAGCGCTGCAGGCCGCGGGTGTGAGCCTGCCGGTGCTGCATCTGGGCTTGGAAGATGCGTTTATCGAGCATGGCGAGCCGGGCAAATTGATGGCCTTGCAGGGCCTCGATGCGGTGGGCATTGAAGCCGCCATTGTTCTTCGTTTTGCGGCATTGCTGGCAGTAAACGAGTCGGGCAAGCCCGGCAAAATGCCGCTCCAGTCGGTCGCTTGAGCGCAGCCACCGCAGCCCTGGCGACTACGGGTAAAAACCGGGTTGGCTGGCAACAATTGCTGACAGAATCAAGTCCACGCGCACGAGGCGGGTAACAGCCTGCCACGTGCCAAGGCGCCACAGCGGTGCTGCGTAGAACCCGCACTCGCGTCAATAAAATCCGGGCATCAGGCCACCTATCAGGAGTTAAACCATGGATCGTCGTTCTCTTATTAAAAATGCCGGTATCGCCGGGGTGCTGGCTGCAGGCGTGGCACCCGCTGTTCATGCCCAGGCATCAGTTCGCTGGCGTATGGCATCGAGCTTTCCCAAGTCGCTCGACACCATTTATGGCGGCGGCGAAGTGTTTGCCAATGCGGTAAAGGCCATGTCGGGTGGCAAATTCGAAATTTCGGTGCATGCCGGGGGTGAATTGATGCCTGCTTTTGGCGTGGTCGACGGTGTGCAAAACGCCACGGTCGAGATGTGCCATACG
Source organism: Polaromonas sp. (assembly GCA_031360565.1). Lineage (GTDB taxonomy): Bacteria > Pseudomonadota > Gammaproteobacteria > Burkholderiales > Burkholderiaceae_C > Polaromonas. The sequence continues at coordinate 1,894 of JANMBW010000409.1, read as the reverse complement.
GTGTCTTATTATTTTTACGGCAAGAACCCGGCTTTTGCCTTGGGGTCCGCCGTGCCATTTGGATTGAATGCCCGCCAGATGGCCGCCTGGATGCGCCATGGCAATGGCCGCAAACTGATGAACGAGTTCTACGCCAAGTTCAACATGCTGAGTTTTGCGGGCGGCAACACCGGCACGCAAATGGGTGGCTGGTTCCGCAAGGAAATCAAAACGGTTGCAGACTTCAAGGGTCTGAAAATGCGTCTGGGTGGTGGCCTGGTCGGCGATGTGATGAAAAAGCTCGGCGCTGTGCCGCAAAGCCTTCCCGGCGGCGAGCTTTACCAGGCACTTGAAAAGGGCACGATCGACGCGGCAGAGTGGGTTGGACCCTACGACGACCAGAAGCTGGGCTTCAACAAAGTCGCGCCTTTTTACTACTATCCCGGCTGGTGGGAGGGCGGTCCCGAAGTGGACTTTTTCATCAACCAAAAGGCTTATGACGGCCTGTCGGCTGAGAACAAAGCCATCATCGATGCTGCGTCGGCCCTGGCGCATGTGGACATGCTGGCCAAGTACGATGCCTTGAACCCAACTGCGCTTAAGCAACTGGTAGGGGCAAAGACCAAGGTGCTACCGTTCCCGCAAGCCGTGATGGAGGCATCGTTCAAGGCGTCGATGGAAGTCTTTGCCGAAAACGACAGCAAGAGTCCCGAGTGGAAGAAAATTTATGCGGACATGCGCGCCTTCCAGCGCGACCAGGTGCTGTGGTTCCGGTTTGCTGAAAGCCGCTTTGACAACTTCATGGCGACGCAGAAGCTCTAATTTTTAACCATCCGTCTTGACGAAAAGCCGCAAGTCCCGGCCGGGATCTGCGGCTTTTTTCGCATGAGGTTTTAACTTTTGTTTTGTCCGCCGGAGGCAGTGCGGCGCTGGGTTCAGGGTCGGGTGGTGGCTGACTTGTCCAGAGACATTTCGGCGGTAAACGGGCCTTGCAGCGATGCCTGGCCCAGGTAGCTGTCGACCCGAAAGCGAGTCGGCGTCACGATGGCACTCAGACCCTCGTCTTCATGGAATACCAGCAGATCCACGCCGCCGGATAACTCCATCGCCGCCTGTCCCAAAGGTGTGCAGCCATCCATGTCCCAGTGCACAGAAAATGCGACGGGCGGAATGCGTTTTCGCGCGATGAGCGGTTTGCCGTCGACCATGACCTTGGTCGCCGGACCGCACTCGAAGTTCATCCAGTTGTCGGTCCACCGCGGAGGCTCATCTTCGTCCATCAGGGGTACCAAGAAAGCATTGAGGGCCAGGCGCAGAAAATCAGCAGGAAGGGCTGTGTCCGGCATGTGCTCATACGCTCTGACGGCATCCGGCGGGGAAGCTATCCGGGCCGACTTGGGAATATTTGAAGTGCTGCCCAGAATAGTGGGGTACACCATCATGAAGGCCAATCCCAGCGCCGCCACCACGGTAGCCAGGCAGCCTAGCCAGTGCTTGACGCTCCAAACGGGTGGCTGTGCGGTCTCAGCCCATGCAGGAGGTGATTTCAAGGCAGGTTCCAGATGGATCAGCATTGACAGAGGCCCAAAAGGGGGAGATCACCAGGTCAACTTTTTTAAAAGATGATTGAGGAGGGTGGATTGATCGTACGGACCGTGATCAGTTGAGTAAATAATGCAAATGCCATAGTACGAATGACTTAGGCGCCCAGGACTGCAAATCCACGTCGACATGCGACATTTTCTGTGCGACCAAGTGCTGTAGGTTTTGTTTACGGAGAGCCTGCTGCGCAATAAAAAAACCCCGCGCAGCGGGGTTTTCGGTACTCGTTGAGTGTCTCGGGTTTGTCTAGCGGACGCTTCTGAAGGCTTTCAACTCACCGACCAGCCTGTCAAATTCTGCAATCATCTCCGGC
>JANMBW010000399.1:0-3644 GCA_031360565.1 Polaromonas sp. | reverse complement strand
GTACCTGCTGGAACTCATCAATGAAATTCTGGATCTGGCTCTGGTTGAATCTGGCAAGCTGGCGCTGCAGGTGCAGCCGGTGTTGCTGTCTGATGTGATGCAAGAAAGCAGAGCCATGGTGGAGTTGCAAGCGCATCAGCGCGGCATCACGGTGAGCTTTCCGGATTTCAAGAAACCGCAATACGTCAGGGCAGACAGCACGCGGGTCAAGCAGATTCTGATCAACCTGCTGTCTAACGCCATCAAATACAACCGTGTCAATGGGTGGGTCAAGGTGACCTGTGCGGAGACCGCCAACGGGCGAATACGGATAGGCGTGCAGGACAGCGGCGAGGGCTTGGCACCCGAACAAATGGCGCGCTTGTTTGAGCCCTTTAACCGGCTCGGGCAGGAGACCATGTCCGAGCAAGGCACAGGAATTGGGCTGGTCATGAGCAAGCGCCTGATCGAAATGATGGGTGGCGCGATTGGCTTGGAAAGCGAGCTTGGACGGGGTTGCTTGTTCTGGATTGAGCTGGACCCGTCGCATGTGCTGGCAGCGTCCGGGCCCAGCTTGCAAGGACCGGCACACCCGCCGGAACAGGCTTACACGCTGCTCTATGTCGAAGACCAGCTGGCCCACCTCGACGTGATGCAAGAACTGGTCGCATCGCATCCTGAGTACCGATTGCTGACCGCCAACAATGGCGCCGATGCGATCGAAATAGCCCGCTTGGAGCGGCCTGCTGTGATGGTGCTCGACATCAATTTGCCGGGCATCAGTGGCATAGAGGTGCAGGAAATTCTGGCCAGCGACGCTGCGACCGCAGACATTCCAATCGTGGCGCTTACGGCCTATCTGCTGGACCACCACATCGATGCGGGCGGCGATGCCAGATTTTTTTCGTATCTGAGCAAACCGATCCAGCTCACTGCCCTCGTCGAGACACTTGAACTGGCGCTCGAACACACGACCGTCATAGACATTCTCCAACCCGAGCCCAACCATGATCATCATTGAGCCCGATATTCTTGCTGCGTCCATATTGATCGTGGACGATCAAGCCTCTAACGTCCAGTTGCTGGAGACCTTGTTGACAGAAGCCGGCTACACGCAGGTGACGTCAACCATGCGGCCCGAGGAGGTGTGTGCCCTGCACCGAAAAAACCGCTACGACCTGATCCTGCTTGATCTCCAAATGCCGGTGATGGATGGCTTTGCGGTGATGGCGGGACTCAAAACCAACGAACTGGACCCGTATCTGCCGGTCATCGTGCTGACGGCACAGCCGGGTCACAAGCTGCGCGCGCTGCAATCGGGCGCCAAGGATTTCATCAGCAAGCCCTTCGATCTGACCGAGGTGAAAACCCGCATCCACAACATGCTGGAAGTTCGCATCCTGTATAAAAAACTCGAGAACCACAACGCCTTGCTGGAGCAAACTGTCAAGGAGCGTACCGCCGAGCTGCGCGAGAGCGAGGCCCGATACCGTAGCCTGACCGAACTGGCTTCTGACTGGTACTGGGAGCAAGACGAGGACGGCAATTTTGGGCGGGTATCTGGCCCGGTGCTGGAAATGCTGGGCGTGCAGGTCGGTGCGCTGGGCGACGCCAGCCAAAATGCTGCGAACAGCGGCTGGGACGAAACCGAACGGCAAAAACTCAACGCCAAGATCGCCGCCCGTCAGCCTTTCATTGACTTTGCCTTCAGCCGAACCAACGCCGATGGCTCGCAGCAGCAGTACCGGGTCAGTGGCGAGCCGATGTTCAACGAGCAAAGTCGCTTCATTGGTTACCGCGGGGTGGGCGTTGAAGTGATGCGCAAAAAGTAAGGCCAGGCAGCATGCTTCCGCTTCCGGATTTCGACCGCAATCAACTGCTGGGCGCCCTGCCCGCAGAAGCGTTTCAACTGCTGCAGCCGCACCTGCAAAGAGTGCTGCTGCCGCTCGGCTCCATGCTGTACGAGCCGGGCGTGCCTTTGCAGCATGCCTATTTCCCCACCACGGCCATTGTTTCCCTGCATTACGTGACCGAGTCCGGTGCGTCGATTGAAGTTGCGGGGGTGGGCCTGGAAGGCATGGTCGGCGTCGCCCTTTTTCTGGGTGGTGGCACCACACCGGGTGCGGCGGTGGTGCAAACCGCAGGCTATGCTTTCCGGCTGGAGGCGAGCCTTCTCAAGCGAGAGTTTGACCGGGCAGGCGCCATGCAGCATTTGCTGCTGCGCTACACCAAATCGCTGATGGTTCAGATCGCGCAGACCGCTGCCTGCAACCGGCACCACATGGTCGAGCAGCAATTGTGCCGCTGGCTGCTATTGACGCTGGACAGAACGCCCTGGCAAGAATTGATCATGACCCAGCAGCTGGTGGCCAATATGCTGGGGGTGCGGCGGGAAGGCGTGACGAGCGCCGCAGGAAAACTACAAGAGGCCGGTTTAATTCGCTACCGCCGGGGCCATATTACTGTTCTTGACCGGGCTGGACTCGAGCGCCATGCCTGCGAATGTTATGGCGTGATTCGGGCCGAACTGGGCTACCTTGAGCCTGCCAGCCAGCAGCGCGCAGAACTCGCGCTGGCGATCCGCAAACCCTGGTCATCCGCCTGACCCTAGCGCTTTACAGCGACTGGGACGACTGGTAGCTGCTATTTTTCAGGCTGCTCTGCATCGCTGCGTCGGCACCGCGCGTGACCTGTCCGCCGCGCAGGGACAAAGCACTTTCCGCCGAGTAGCCCACGTCGCGACGGACCAGCAAGGCCATGGCCTGAGCGGTTCTGGACTGCGCGTTGAGAATATCCAATTCGAGCTGGTGGCGCTGGCTGCGCTCACGCATCAGGGCGTTGTGCAGCATGTCCAGGGCTTCCAGACAGTCCAGCACGATCGCGTGCAAGGCTGTGCCTTTCGGGTTGTCCAGCCCTTGCGCGTCGGCCGCCTGCGCGGCAACCGACTGGCGCAGGCGTTCCTCTACAGCCTTGAACAAATCATCCCAGTCACGGCTGGAAATAGCGCAGGGTGAATCCGGCTGTGGCGCCTTGACGGTTGCAGCCGGGTCGGGCGCCCGGCCCTTTTCCTGTGAGGCTTGTGAAGCTTGCGATGTCGATGAAAGCGGCGTTGCAGGAGGCACGTGCGGCTCGGGAGTGGAAGCTAGGCGAATCATGATGAATAACGCTTTACCTATGAAGTAATGGGCGACATGGCTGATAGTGGCGACCGCCTGAATCAGATTTTGGCGACCTCAATAAGCGTTTGTAAAACATCTCCAGGTCAGAGTCTGTACGCTTGCCCACATATTTCTGTCAGAATCCGGCAATTTTTTTGTCAGCCAGATGGGGCCGTAGCGCTGTGGGGCAGGAGCCGGTCGTACTCCTTTTTTACTACTTCGTAACACTCGCAGGCGCGTTGTTGCAGGCCTTCGCGGTCCAGCACCCTGATGCGTCCCCGGGTGTAACGAATCAGACCGGCAGTTTGTAACTTGATCGCTGCTTCGGTGACGCCCTCACGTCGCACCCCCAGCAGGGTGGCCATCTGTTCTTGGGTTGTTGCCAGTTCAATACCGGTCTGACGGTCCAGGCTTGACAGCAGCCGGCGGCACAGTTGCTGTTCCACCGAATGGTGACGGTTACAAACGGCTGTTTGTGACAACTGCGTGATCAGGGACTGCGAGTAG
>JANMBW010000378.1:0-9565 GCA_031360565.1 Polaromonas sp. | reverse complement strand
CAGCAGGACGGTCCAGGGCAAACACGCCCCCAGCGCCAACAGCCAGATCGCGCCACGAGCGGTGGCGTGGGCCGTACCGTATTTGTCGCCAGCCCAACCGGTCACCGTGAACCGGCTCCAGTGCTCGCCAATGAAAAAATATTCCCAGAAACCGGGGGTACGCATTTCCGCCATCACATACCAAGGGGCGGCTATAGCCAAGCTGAGCAGACCGCCTCTGATCCAGGGGATTTTTTTCCAGGTGTTGACGACATTACCTGTGAAGATGGCCCACAACACGATCGGCATCGCCGACAGCACCACGGCAATCGGGCCCTTGGCCAGCAGGCCGATTCCCAGGCCAACGAACAACAGCCAGGCTTCGTGGGGTCGGGCGGGTGCCGCGCTCCCAAAGCGGGCCCAAAAGCCGCGCATGGCCAGGGTGGTGCCGAGTACCAAGCCTAGATCGGTCATGACTGCGGCCGAGGCAATGAAATACAGCATGGTGCCACTCAGCAAGGAGACTGCCAACAGCGCCTCGCGCCTGGAGCGGCGAGCGACCCAGCCCCACACCAACCAGGCAATGACGACAGCCAGCAAGAAATACGGCAGCCGCGCGGCAAACTCGTTGACGCCGAAAAGCTTGAGGCTGGCTGCTGTCAACCAGGTAGTCAGCGGTGGCTTGGCCCAAAATGGCACGCCATAGTCATACCAGGGCGTGATCCAGTCGCCGAGTTCCACCATTTTGCGCGCCACTTCGGCATAGCGAGCTTCGGTGGTGTCGGTCAGCGGATAAAGGCCTAGCGTGAGTAGTCGCGCCAGTGCCACGATCCCAAGAGTCCACCCCAGCACCCAGCCGGCGACGGCGTCATTCTTCAGGGTCATGCCGCAGTGCGTTCCGACCGGGCCACCGCCGCAGGCACAGCGGCGGCGCTCATGCCAGCAGCAGGCCGGTATTCGTCAAGCAAGTAAAGCGGTCTGCGTTTACTTTCCATGAACAGCCGTCCAAGGTACTCGCCCAGAATGCCCATCGCCATCAGTTGCAGGCCGCCCAACAGCAGGATGGTGACAATCAAGGTCGGAAAGCCCCTTACCGAATCGCCCACAACCAGGGTTTTAACCAAAAATCCCAGCGCATACAAAAAGGCACCCGCTGCACTGAAAAAGCCAACATAGCTGGCCATTCTGAGGGGGACCACGGAGAACCCGGTGATGCCCTCTATGGCGAAATTGAACAGCTTGAAGTAGGGCCACTTCGTCTGCCCGGCCACCCGCGCGTGCCGGTCGTACTCGATCGTGATCTGGCTGTAGCCAATCCACGCAAAAAGTCCCTTCATGAAGCGGTTGCGCTCTGGCAACTGGTTCAGCGCCTCGACGGCTCGACGGCTAAGCAAGCGAAAGTCGCCGACGTTTTCGGGAATGTGAACTTCAGACAACCAGTTGATCACACGATAAAACCAGGCCGCCGAGGCTTTTTTGAACCAGGTTTCACCCTGGCGGCTACGCCTGCGCATGTTCACCACGTCTGCCCCCTGCTGCCAGGACCTGACCATGTCTGGGATCAGTTCGGGCGGGTCCTGCAAATCGGCATCGATCATGATCACCGCTTCACCCCGCGCCAGTCGCAAGCCGGCACTCATCGCCGCTTCCTTGCCAAAGTTACGGCTCAGTGCGGCAAACCCCACTGCAGGGTCGGCCCGTTGCAAATCCTTGAGCACCCGCAGCGTGCCGTCCTTGCTGCCGTCATCGACGTAAATGACCTCCCAATCGCCTTCCATGCCGGCAAGAGCCGCACCCAGACGCGAATGAAACACCGGCAGCACTTCTTCTTCGTTGTAGGCCGGCACCACGATTGACAGTAGGCAACGCGCATCGGCTGACACGGCGGCTGGCGCTTGGGTGATCACGGTCATCAGGCAAAAGTCCAGGAGCGATTGAGTCGATAGGTCAGGCCAAGCACCAACAGCGTCGCTGCAGCCTGTGCCAGAAGGTAATGCCAGGCCAACCATTGAACCCCCAGCCACACCAAAGCGCCGTTCAAAGCGGCACCCGCCAGGGCAATGAGCAGGAAGCGGGGAAAGGCTTGCTGATGGCGCACAACTGTCCCAGCAAAGGTCAGGCGCCGATTAACCGCGTAGGCCACAGCCGCTCCAGCCAACGCACCCAGCACAGCTGAAGGCGCTGCCTGCAAACCCACCAGCTCGACAAGCATGACCAGCACCGCATAGTGCACCGCTGTGGCGATACCGCCGGACAGGGCGTACCAAAAAAATGTCATTGCGCTCCGAAGATGTCATCGATGGACGGATTTTAGCAAACAGGTCACTGTTCCTATTAGCGGTCACGCACCTGAAGTCAGCCTGTCCGCCAGGCAGGTCGTAACTGCGTTATATTGAAACCATGTTCGAAGTATTGGTGTACGTTTATGAAAACTACTGGCAAGGCAACGCCTGCCCCGAGCTGCATCAACTTGGCCGGAAATTGACGGCAGTGGGTTTTGAAGCCGATGAAATTCATGCTGCGCTGGTTTGGCTGGACGGCTTGAACATCGCCGCACAGAGCACGCAGATCTGCTTGTCCCCTGAAGACAGTGCTTCTGTGCCGCCTGGCAAACAGAGCACCCCGCGGGTTCAGCCACAGTCGGCCAACAGCTTACGGGTTTATTCCGTCGTGGAGCAGGAGCATCTCGGTGCCCAGACTCTGGGTTTTGTGAGTTTTCTCGAGTCTTCCGGTGTGTTGCCGCCTCACATGCGAGAAATCGTCATCGACCGGGCGATGGCCGCGCCAGGCGGACCAGTACCCCTGGACGACCTCAAAATCATCGTTCTGATGGTTTACTGGAGTTTTGGCGAAGAACCCGACGCGCTGGTCCTCGATGAGTTGTGCGACGACGCTGATCAGCGCCAGGCACATTGACCCAGCGCAACCCTGGTTTGCAAGCAGGGCTAGCCTAGCCTAGCAAGCGCTCCGGATTGGCTTCGAGTTTTGCCAAGGCATCGCGGGTTGCCCGCACCGTCAAGGCTTCTTCTTCGGTTGGCACCAGCAGGCCGGCCTGCAAATAAGCCGCCAGCCGGCGCGCCTGAATCAGGAAATTGCGCCCATCGGCTGAAGCAAAGAGATGCAGCTGCTTGCGGTCGCTGCGCCACGAAAACTGCACCTGAGTGACCTTGCTGTTGTGGTCGAGCGTGAACCAGGCGCCCACCTGCAATTCCTGGGCCCAGGCCCGCATCGCCTGCGTCGGCTGGCTGCCGCCATCGGTGATGACCTCGATATCGGACGCCTCGATCCCGATCATCATGACCAGGCTTTCGTTGTCTAGCGGCAGATCGCCGACATCTTCATCCGACAGGTAATCTTCAAGGTTGGCCAGCCGCTTCGACATGGCGTCGATGCGCTCCGCCGATATGGTGTCGGTTTTGGACAAAAAGGCATCGGCAAGCGTGTCACTGATGACTTTGATGTGCTTGTCTTGCGCTTTGAGGTCCAGATTGAGCATGCTCATGCCCGAGCGCAGCAGCTGTAGCAGCTTGGGTAATTCCGCAATCACTTTGGCCCGGTCAGCCCGGTTGGGCTTGGCACTTGCTGCCCATACCAGTTCGCTTGCGGCCTTCTTAAGTATCAAGGTTTCCTGATGCTGCGGGCCATTTCTGACGGCCATGATGGCCAGCACTTCGGCCCAGACCTTGAAAAGAAATTCACGGATTTCCTCGCGTACCGGCATGTCATTGAGCATGCTTCGCATCTCGATGGTGTACTGGATTGCCATGGTCTCTTTTTGTTCAACCTGCTGCGCGATGCTGACCACCCGGGCGGTACGACCCTGCTCGGACAAAAACTTGGACAAGAATTTTTCGAATTCGTCGTAGACCAATTGAAACACTCGCCGGCCGGTCTCCGGGTACTGCTCAATCACCTGGACGACGCGTTTGATTTCAACTTCCATCGCGCCGCCGGTCACTGTGACTTCAAAGCCCAGCACGCAAGACCCCATGCGGTCGATCAGCCTGCGAGCAGGATGCTGCAGTGAGCCGAAGAACTCGGGCTCTGAAATGGCAACGCGCAGGACAGGCATCTGCAGGCGAGCAAACCACACTCGCAATGCCGTGGGAATGCGCTCTTCGGCAAGAATGCTCTGAAACATCAGCGCGACGATTTCAATCGTGGCCTTCTCGGCATCGGTTGAAGCCGCCCGCTTGAGGTTGCTGGTCTGCTGGCGCAGCGAACCAGCGACCTGCTCAATGTGAGCCGGACTATAAGCCTGGCCCGGCATGTCTTCAAGAATGGTGCGTTCACTGGCCCGGTACGAGGCCTGAGCGTTGGCCAGGGCCCGCGCCAACTGCGGCGACGCCTGACCCGTTCGGGTGTCGTCAAAGCCCGACACCTGATTGGTGAGCAGCCGCTTAATCTGGCCCATGACGCCTTGCGCGCGCATGCGAGCCCGCGCCAGCGGCGTGGTGGCGGTTTGCATACGGGTCTCATCGAAGGCGGTCGGGCCGCGGACAGAATCTGAACCCCGACCCGCCTTGGCTTGCGGACGGCTGGCAGAAGAACGTTCGCTATCGAATGTCGCGTTGTCCGTGAAGCGATCCGGATTGTCTCTGGAAGATCCCCTGGAAGGCCCCGAGCCACCTGAACCACCACCCGAACCACGCAGGATCTGCGATGAACCGCCAAGGGAGCGATCGCTGTCAAACGAAGCGTGGTCCGACAAGCGATCCAGGTCCGCTTGCGACGTTCGACCCGCACCCGAATCTGCCCCGCCGCGCCCGGTGCTTACCCCGGAAGGCGTGCGCTTGACCAGGGGCCGCAGGTCGATGTCTGCCATCACACCATGGCGAATCAGAAATTCATTCGTCACATGGTAAGACTCCAGCAAATACTCTGAAGTACGCAGCTGGATCTGGTCTTGAACCATCACCCACAATTCTCGCGAAAGCTTGGCGGCAATCCATTCCGACAGCATCTTTTCAGCCAGTACCTCTGGCCGCAAGATATCGTCTTTGGGCAGTTCGGGAATGCCTTCGAGATTCTGGATGCGCAGACGCAGGTCGTTGAGCTCCCAGCTGACAAAGTCCAGCATGCGCAGCGCCAGTCGTGAGGCAAGAATCTTGCCTTCCATGGCATCGTCGGCGATCAGTTCAAATTTGCCACTGTCCAGCGTTGACCGGCTGGAGACGGGGAAAGCCGGATTTGCTCGGGCTTTTTTCCAGGCCTTGGAGGTGCCGGCAATCCAGGCCGCACTGCCACTTTGATAAGCAAAGAAGGCTTCGCGGCGTTCCTGCATGTCGTGCGCATTGCCAATCTGATCAGCCAGCGCCACGAATTTCTCGTTCAAGATCTTTTCGAGTGGCGGCAAAACCCGCACGGCGTGGCTGGTGAAAAACTCACGCGCCTGTGAGGCAAGAAGAATATCCCTGTTTTTATTGGTGGCCACAGACGTCCAGCGTGAATTTATCCGGGAGCTTACACCGTCGCACCGGCATTCGGGTCATTGGGATCGTCTTCTTTTTTGACAACCCCCTTGATCAGGTCTTCCCGTTTGATGCCCAGCCACATCGCTATCGCCGCCGCCACAAAGACCGACGAGTAAATACCAAACAAAATTCCAATGGTCAGTGCCAGCGCAAAATAAAACAGCGTTGGACCACCGAACAGAAGCATGGACAGCACCATGATCTGGGTCGAACCGTGGGTGATGATGGTTCGGCTGATCGTCGAAGTGATGGCGTTATCGATGATTTCCACAGTATTCATCTTACGGTAGCGTCTAAAATTTTCACGGATACGGTCAAAGATCACCACCGATTCGTTGACCGAATAGCCCAACACGGCCAGCACGGCAGCCAGCACAGACAGCGAAAACTCCCACTGGAAAAAGGCAAAAAAGCCAAGAATGATGATCACATCATGCAGGTTGGCAATGATGGCTGCGACAGCGTATTTCCACTCGAAGCGAAACGCCAGGTAAACCATGATGCCGACCACCACCATGGCCAGCGCCTTCAGCCCGTCCTGCGCCAGCTCCTCGCCAACTTGTGGACCGACAAACTCGGTTCGGCGCAATCGGACTTCAGCGTCAGAAGCTTTCAGCGCTGCCAGTACCTTGTCGCTTTGCTGAGCGGTGGTGACGCCCTTTTGGGCTGGCAGACGAATCATGACGTCGCGAGATGTACCGAAATTTTGCACCTGGACGTCGGTAAATCCCAGACTAGAGACCGTGCTGCGAATCTTCTCCACCTCGGCGGGCTTGGTGTAGCTGACCTCCATGACGGTACCGCCAGTGAACTCCACCGACAGGTGCAGACTGCGCGAAAACAGGAAGAACACCGCCAGCGCGAAGGTGATGAAGGAGATCGCGTTGAAGACCAGCGCGTTTCGCATAAACGGGATGTCTTTGCGGATCTTGAAAAATTCCATGCTTGCTGTCCTGTTCGGGTGCGTCGTGAAGCGGATTCAGTTTGCTGAAACGGTATCTTTAGTGGCCGGCAAACCCGCCGATGCGCCACGCCAGACGGTGCCAATCGACACGGATTTGAGCTTTTTCTGACGGCCATACCAGCCATTGACCAGGCCGCGAGAGAAAAATACAGCAGAGAACATGCTGGTCAAAATACCTATGCAATGCACCACCGCAAAGCCACGCACCGGGCCCGAACCAAAAGCCAGCAAGGCCAGTCCGGCAATCAGGGTGGTAATGTTGGAATCCAGAATAGTGGCCCAGGCTCGCTCGTAGCCGGCGTGAATCGCCGCCTGTGGCGACGCACCGTTGCGCAGTTCTTCGCGCACCCGCTCGTTGATCAAAACGTTGGAGTCAATGGCCATTCCCAGCGCCAAGGCCATGGCGGCCATACCCGGCAGCGTCAAGGTGGCCTGCAGCATGGACAAAATGGCCACCAGCAGCAGCAGATTGACCGCCAGCGCAATGCCGGAGATCAAGCCAAACAGCATGTAGTACGCCGCCATGAAGGCCACAATTACTGTAAAACCCCAGGCTACGCTGCGAAAACCCTTGGAAATATTTTCTGCTCCGAGCGTCGGCCCTATGGTTCGCTCCTCGATGATTTCCATGGGCGCCGCCAGCGAGCCAGCGCGCAGCAGCAAAGCCAGATCATTGGCTTCCGAGACGGTCATGGAGCCGGAGATCTGAAAGCGGTTACCAAGCTCGCCCTGGATCACGGGCGCCGTCAGCACTTCACCCTTTCCTTTTTCAAACAGCAGGATCGCCATGCGTTTCTTGAGGTTCTCGCGGCTGGTGTCGCGCATGATGCGGCCGCCCTTGGCGTCGACGGTCAGGTCAACCTTGGGCTGCTGGTTCTGGGAGTCAAATCCGGGTTGGGCATCCGTCAGGTTTTCACCGGTGATGATGACCTGCTTTTTGACAATCACCGGGCGTCCGTCACGCTCCAGATAGCGCTCGGCTCCAAACGGTACCGGGCCACTGTTGTTTTCAGCCGCACGGCCTTCGCTGCTGTCATCGACCAGACGCATTTCAAGTGTTGCCGTACGGCCCAGAATGTCTTTGGCCTTGGCGGTGTCCTGCACACCAGGCAGCTGGACCACGATACGGTCTATGCCCTGCTGCTGAATCACCGGCTCGGCGACACCCAGCTCATTGATTCGGTTATGCAGCGTGACCATGTTCTGCTTCAAAGCCTGGTCCTGAATCCGCCTGGCCGCTTCCTGTTTGATGCTTGCAGTCAAGCGGTATTCCAGCCCTTCCGGCACATCGGTGGTCTGCAAGTCCGGAAACTGGTCTTGAATCAAAGCCTTGGCCGCCGCCAGCGTCTGGGCATCACGAAACCGGATGTCAATGGCCTGCGCGGTTCGATTGATACCCGCATGGCGCACGCTTTTGTCGCGCAGCGTCAATCTGAGGTCGCCTGCCAGCGACTCGGTTTTTTTGGTCAGGGCGGCCTGCATGTCGACCTGAAGCATGAAGTGGACACCGCCGCGCAAGTCCAGACCCAGGTACATGGGCGCGGCATGCAAGGCCGTCAGCCATGCGGGCGACCGGGAAAGCAGATTGAGCGCCACGATGTAAGGCGAGTCACCGCCCTCTGTGCTCAGTGCCTTCTGCACAGCGTCTTTCGCCTTGAGCTGGGTCTCGGTATCTCCAAAGCGAGCCTTGACCGAATTACCGTCCAGTGCCACCGCGTCAGCCACTACCCCTGCCTCTTTCAGGGCTTGCTGCACTCTAGCGACCGTAGTGCTGTCAATCTTGGTGGCTGACTTGCTGCTGGAAACCTGCACCGCCGGGGCTTCGCCAAAAAAATTGGGCAGCGTGTAAACCACCGCAATCAGCAGCAGGACCACGATGATGGCGTACTTCCAGACCGGATAACGATTCATGAGCTGCGGTTTCTGTAGAACGGGTAAGCGAAAGAGTCAGGAAATCAAGCGGCCTGCCGGGATGCTGCCCGGTTATTCCACTCGCGTCGCAATTGGCGCGACCAGCGGACCAGGCTATCGATGCAGCTTATTTGGCAGTGGTCAGCGCGCCCCTGGGCAGCACCTGAATGATGGCACTGCGCTGCAGCTGCACTTCAACCCCAGCAGCCAGCTCCAGCGTCAGGTACAAGTCGCCAAGCTTGGTCACCTTGCCGAGCAGGCCGCCGGCCGTGGCAACTTCATCGCCCTTGGCCAATGCGTCAATCATGGCGCGATGCTCTTTTTGTTTTTTCATCTGGGGCCGAATCATCACGAAATACAGCACCACAAACATCAGCACCAGGGGCAGCATGCCAGTCAAAGACGACATCATGTCGCCGCCAGCAGCCGCAGCGGGAGCGGTTTGGGCAAAAGCAGAAGAAATAAACACAGCAAGCTCCACAATTATTGTTGACGAGAAGACCAAAGCAGCGCCGGGCTTGACGCCGCGACGCATAACCCCTCATTGTACCCAGACCAAGACACGCGAAGCCTTAAGAGTTGAGGCCCAAAAGCCGCAGAACGCCCTGCCCTGCTGCCCTGCCACTTGCAAAGCATGCCGTCAGCAGGTAGCCACCGGTAGGAGCTTCCCAATCGAGCATCTCACCGGCACAAAAGACTGGCGGTGAGACGCCTGCCAGCGATTTAAGTTGCAATTGGCCATCCAAAGCGTCGAACATCACGCCGCCAGCGCTGCTGATGGCCTCATCAAGCGGTCTCGCGGCGACCAGCGTGACCGGCAGGGCCTTGATCGCAATGGCCAGTTTCACCGGGTCATGGATCGCCGATGGATCGAGCAGCTCATGCAGCATGGCCACTTTGATGCCATCGAGATGGAGGCGGCTTTTCAGATGGCTGGACAGGGAACGCGAGCCGCGCGGATGCCGGACTTCCGCCAACACCTGCTCAGCCGACTTTCCGGGTAACAGATCAAGCAAAAAGGTGGCACTTCCATGGCTGAAAATTTCATCGCGCAGCAGGTTGGAAGCGGCGTAGATCAGGCTGCCTTCTAAGCCTCTGGCCGTGGCGACAAATTCGCCTTTTCGGCTAAAGCGGCGACCCTGGGTATCCTGGAAATCGATTGCGACAGACTTGAAAGGCTTACCAGCAAAACGGTCGGAAAAATGGCTGGTCCAGCCCGCCACATCAAAGCCGCAGT
>JANMBW010000345.1:0-3268 GCA_031360565.1 Polaromonas sp. | reverse complement strand
GACCGAACTCGTCAAGCGCAATGTCATATCGGCTGCCGAAGCGCGCGGTAAAGCGAAAATTCCCGAAAACTTCCCTGGCTAAAAATGGCCCCCACGCTTGTCACTTCGTGTACTACGCTGCCCCCCGAGGGGGCCGCTGCGCCTGCGGCCTGGCAAAGCCAGTTCCGCGGCCCCTGCTTGAAGGGCAAGCCCCCACGGTTACTCACTCCGTGTAGCGCTCTTCCCCCCGAGGGGGCCGCTGCGCCTGCGGCCTGGCAAAGCCAGTTCCGCGGCCCCTGCTTGGTTAAGAGTATTCAAGCTGCCGCCCGGCACGCTACGGAATCCATTTGAAAGGGATCGCACATGGAACGCGACCAGGCTAGTAAATTCATCAACGACCTGCTCAAGCTCATGGTGAGCCGCAATGGCAGCGACCTGTTCATCACGGGCGACTTCCCTCCCGCCATGAAGGTCGACGGAAAGATCACCAAAGTCTCCCCGCAGCCGCTCAACGCGGGTCACACCATGGCGCTGGCACGCGCCATCATGAACGACAAGCAGGCTGCCGAGTTTGAGCGCACCAAGGAGTGCAACTTTGCGATTTCGCCGCCCGGCGTCGGTCGCTTTCGGGTCAATGCCTTCATCCAGCAAGGCAAGGTTGGCATGGTGATGCGGGTGATTCCGGCAACGCTGCCCACGATTGACGGTCTGGGTGTGCCGCAGGTACTCAAAGACGTGGTGATGGCCAAGCGTGGCCTGACCATTTTGGTTGGCGCCACTGGTTCGGGCAAATCCACCACGCTGGCGGCCATGGTGGACTGGCGCAACGAGCAGTCTTTTGGCCACATCATCACGATTGAAGACCCGGTGGAGTTTGTCCATCCGCATAAAAACTGCGTGGTGACCCAGCGTGAGGTTGGCCTGGACACTGACAGCTGGGAAGCCGCGCTGAAGAATACGCTGCGGCAGGCGCCCGATGTGATTCTGATGGGCGAGGTGCGCGACCGCGAAACCATGGAGCATGCGATTGCCTTTGCTGAGACCGGCCACCTGTGCCTGTGCACACTGCATGCCAACAGCGCCAACCAGGCGCTTGACCGGGTCATCAATTTCTTCCCGGAAGACCGCCGCGCCCAGTTGCTGATGGACTTGTCGCTCAACCTCAAGGCCATGGTGTCGCAGCGGCTGATCCCCAAGCAGGACGGCAAGGGCCGTGCCGCGGTGGTCGAAGTGATGCTCAACACACCGCTGATTTCTGACCTGATCTTCAAGGGTGATGTGTCGGAGATCAAGGAGATCATGAAAAAGAGCCGCAACCTGGGCATGCAGACTTTTGACCAGGCCCTGTTCGACGCCTTTGAAACCCACATGATCACTTATGAAGACGCCCTGCGCAACGCCGACTCGGTCAATGACCTGCGGCTGCAGATCAAGCTTAATTCGCAGCGCGCCAAGTCGGTTGATCTGGCCGCCGGCACCGAAAATTTCGCTATCGTTTGATTCTTCGGGCGTAGCCTGTCGACGCCCTTTTCTTTTTCCGCCAGCCCCTCGACATACTCAGGGCGAGCGACCTTTGAAACTACCCCATGTCCAGTACCAACGCCAAAACCTACGCTTCTGTTCCCTCCCAAAAAGTCGCCTTTCTGGGCCTGGGCGTCATGGGCTATCCCATGGCTGGGCACCTTGCCCTGAGTGGGCATCAGGTCTCGGTTTTTAACCGTACCGCTACTAAATCGGTAGCGTTCTGCGCTGAATATCCGGGCGCTACGCACGGTTTGACGCCTAAAGCAGCAGCCCAGGACGCAGACATTGTCTTTTGCTGCGTCGGCAATGACGATGACCTGCGCTCGGTCACGCTGGGCGCTGAAGGTGCCTTTGCCGGCATGAAGCCCGGTGCAGTCTTTGTCGACCACACCACGGCATCGGCCGATGTGGCGCGCGAGCTCTATGCCGCTGCCAAAGCTGCCGGGCTGCAGTTTGTCGACGCCCCGGTGTCGGGCGGCCAGGCCGGCGCGCAAAACGGTGCCTTGACAGTCATGTGCGGCGGTGATCCGGCGGCGTTTGATGCGGTACAGGCCGTGGGCATGGCCTTTTCAAAAGCTTTCACCTTGATGGGCCCCAGCGGCGCTGGCCAGCTCACCAAAATGGTCAACCAGATCTGCATTGCCGGTCTGGTTCAGGCTCTGAGCGAAGCGATCGCCTTTGGTCAGAAAGCCGGCCTTGACGTGAACCAGGTACTCGACGTGATTGGTAAGGGCGCAGCACAAAGCTGGCAACTCGACAACCGCGGCAAGACCATGGTGGCGGACAAGTTCGACTTTGGATTTGCAGTCGACTGGATGCGCAAGGATCTGGGCTTGGTACTAGACGAAGCCAAGCGCAACGGTGCCCGGTTACCGGTAACGGCTCTGGTCGATCAGTTTTATGCCGACGTACAGGCCATTGGTGGCAAACGCTGGGACAC
Organism: Polaromonas sp.; assembly: GCA_031360565.1. Lineage (GTDB taxonomy): Bacteria > Pseudomonadota > Gammaproteobacteria > Burkholderiales > Burkholderiaceae_C > Polaromonas. The sequence continues at coordinate 825 of JANMBW010000345.1, read as the reverse complement.
GTCCAGCCTGATCAAGCGCCTGAAGTAAGCCAGCTGGCGGCTTGGCCTTTCGGCGGCAAGCCGTTCGCGGTGGTCAGTTTGCTGGTGGTCTGGGTTCAGCCGCTGCAGGAGCGGGCGGCGTGCGGGCAGGCAACATGCGCGCCAGTTCTTCCTCGGAAATCACCTCAAAAATACGCACCACTTTTTGTACTCCGGGCGTGGCACGCACCAGGTTGGTCGCCCGGTCTGCTTCGCGCTGGGTGACTCGGCCCATTAAGTAAGTGGTACCCCGCTCGGTTACCACTTTAAAAGCATTGGCCGACAAATCGGGCGCGTCGATCAGGGCGGCCTTGACCCGACCGGTCACCAGCACGTCGGACGAGCGCTGGGTCAGGGTGGCATTCCCCAGCACGGCGAGCTCGTTGACCACGCCAGTGACGTTCTCGACCCGACTGACGATTTGCTCGACCAGTTGTTTGTCCTGCTGGGTAGGCACTTCGCCGGTCAGCAAGACCTGGCGGTTGTAGCTGGTCAGGTTGACATGGGCCCGCTCGCCCAAAGCGTTGCGCAGACGGCTGGAAGCGCGCAGCTCGATGCCTTCATCTTCAAGCTGCGCCCCGGACGTGCGTCTGTCCGTGACCACCAGCGTGCCACCTGCAGCCGCGCCACCGATCACCAGCGGAACGCAGGCCGGGAGCGACGCCATCAGCAAGGTGCACGATGCGACGACGCAAACCCATCGCTTGACGACAAAATTTTTCATACCGAAGACTCCTGATCACCGAGTAACTGGGCGTCCACACCGTCACAAATACAGTGGAGGACAAGAAGATGCACTTCCTGAAT
>JANMBW010000339.1:0-3661 GCA_031360565.1 Polaromonas sp. | reverse complement strand
CCGCGCGTCCCCTGCCAGCGCGCAAGCCGCGTGATGAGCCCGAGCAAACCGGCCAGCGCCGGCTGGACTTCAAGGGCGTGGCGTCACAAGCCTATGTCAGCCTGTCCTTCAAGGTGCCCAAGCTGGAGGCGATCGACTTGTCGGACGCCCGGTCTGGCCGCGATGCACTGGCCTTGACGGTGCTGGCTTCGGTGCTCGATGGCTATAGTGGCGCCCGCCTGCAGCGCGCGTTGGAGCAAGGGGCAGACCGCCTGGCCGACAGCGCCGGTGCATCCAATGGTCTGCTGGGCCGCGGACCGCAACTGTTTGTGCTCGATGGGGTGCCGGCGCAAGGCAAAACGCCCGAGCAGGTCGCGACTGCACTGCGTCAACAGGTCGCGCTGATTGCCCAGTCGGGTGTCAGTGAAGCGGAACTCAATCGCGTCAAGACCCAATGGGCCGCCAGTGAAACCTATAAGCTGGACGGCATCTTCAATCAGGCGCGCGAACTGGGCTCCCACTGGATCAACGGTTTTCCGCTCGATGCCAGTGCCCGCCTGATCGCCAAGCTGCGCACCGTGACCAGTGCCGAGGTCCAGTCGGTTGCGGCCAAGTATTTTGGCGATGACCAATTGACGGTGGCTACCTTGCTGCCGCAGCCACTCGACGCCAGCCGACCGCCTCGCGTGCGCGCCGCCACCCCCTCCCGACACTGAACCACATCGCTTTCCGTCCACATGAACAATGCTCCTAAAAAAATAGCTATCCGCCTTGCGCTTTACTGGGCTGCAGCACTTTTTACGCCCTACAGCCTGGCCGCCATTCCGGTCCAGAAATGGACGCAGCCCAGCGGCGCCACGGTTTTTCTGGTGGAGAGCCCGGCGATCGCCATGCTGGATGTGCAGATTGATTTTGATGCCGGCAGCCGGCGTGACCCCTCTGAGCAAGCGGGCCTGGCCAGCGTGACCGCTTCGTTGTTGGCCAAGGGCGTTACGGCCCGCAGCGGTCCGGCGCTGGACGAAAACGCGCTGGGAGAAGCCTGGGCAGATCTGGGCGCGCAGTTTGGCAGTGGCGCCGGGGCCGATCGCATGAGCTTTTCATTGCGAACATTGACAGAGCCGGATCTGCTGGCAAAAGCGGTCGCACTCGCTGCTCGGCAGATTGGCGAGCCTGCATTTCCCGACCCGGTTTGGCAGCGCGACCGTCAGAAAATTGTCGCCAGCCTGAAGGAGTCCTATACCCGGCCGGGCACTGTGGCCGGTCGCGCCTACTCCCAGGCGGTATACGGCGGCCATCCTTATGGTTTCGAGGCTACCGAAGCCACCATAGGCCGTATTAGCGTTTCTGACATGCGGGCTTTTTATGCCAGGCATGTACAGGCCTGTCGCGCGCGCATCAGCATGGTGGGCGCGGTCACGCGGGTCCAGGCCGACCGCATTGCGCAAACCTTGTTGGCCCGCTTACCAGCGGTGGCGTGCTCCAGCCTGCCTGCGCTACCGGCTCTGCCAGAAGTCGCGCCCCTGGCACGTGCTGAACAAAAGGTGATTCCATTTGACTCTGCCCAGGCCCAGGTGCTGATGGGTCAGCCTGGCTACAAACGCAACGACCCAGCTTTTTTTCCATTGCTGGTGGGCAACTACATTCTGGGTGGTGGCGGCTTTGTGTCGCGCTTGAGTAACGAGGTGCGTGAAAAGCGCGGGTTGAGCTACAGCGTGTCGAGCAGTTTTTCTCCCGGACTGCATGCGGGTGCTTTCACGGTCGGGCTACAGACCCGGCCCGACCAGACCGCCCAGGCACTGGAAGTCACCCGCAAGGTGGTGCGCGATTTTGTGGCAGAGGGGCCGACCGAGGCCGAACTCAAGGCGGCCAAAGACAACCTGATAGGCGGCTTTGCACTGCTGATTGACAGCAATCGAAAGCTGCTCGGCAACCTCAGCAATATCGCGTGGAACGACTTGCCGCTCGATTACCTCGATACCTGGACACAACAGGTCGAGAAAGTCACGGTGAGTGACATCAGGAGCGCCTTCGCCGCCAAGCTGCAACCTGACAAAATGGTGACCATCATTTTGGGTGGGAGTCCATGAAATACACCGTGCAAGCGACGCCAAGCGAAGCCGTCAAGCCAGAAAAAGACAGCGCCCGGAAGGCGGCGAAATCGGGCAAGGTCGTCGGCCGTAAAACGATTCCTCCGGGCGAGGTGCGCATCATCGGCGGCCAGTACAAGCGCAGCAAACTCCCGGTGGCGGACCGGCCTGGTCTGCGCCCGACACCCGACCGTGTGCGCGAAACTTTGTTTAACTGGCTTGGTCAGGACCTGACCGGCTGGCGCTGCGCCGACGTGTTTGCGGGCACTGGCGTGCTGGGTTTTGAGGCTGCTTCCCGCGGCGCCCAAGAAGTGCTGGTTTGCGAGCAGGATCCGGTGCTGGTCGAAAAACTCAAGGCGCTGCAAACCCGGCTCAAGGCCGACATGGTCAAGGTCGAGCGTGGCGACGGTGTGAGCCTGCTGCGCCGCTTGAGTGCCGGCAGCATGCAACTGGTTTTGCTGGACCCGCCATATGAATCGGCGCTGTTCGAGTCGGCGCTGAAAGCCGCCGCACAAGCCATCAGCGAGACCGGCTTTGTTTACCTTGAAGCCCCTAAGGCCTGGACGGACGACGAACTGGGCGGTCTGGGCCTGAAGCGGCACCGCTTTGGCAAGGCCGGAGCGGTGCATTTTCATTTGCTGGTGAAAGCTGCTCTAGTCGCCTCAAGCGCATAATTTGAAGCATTGACCATGGCAAATTCTTCGCGCATCGCCGTTTATTCAGGCACTTTTGATCCGGTCACGCTGGGCCATATCGACGTGGTGCAACGTGCGGCAGGGTTATTTGACCAGCTCATCATTGCGGTGGCGGTAGCGCACCATAAAAAAACGCTTTTTAGCCTGCCAGTCCGCGTATCTCTTGCACAATCAGCTACTAAAAACATAGCAAATGTGACGGTATTGCCGTTCGACGGTCTGATCATGGATTTTTGTGCGGCACATCATGCCTGCGCTGTGGTGCGCGGTATTCGCAATCTGACCGACTTTGACTACGAAGCCCAGATGGCCGCTATGAACCGCAAGCTGCGCCCTGAGGTAGAAACCGTTTTTCTCTTGCCCGACGCGCCGCTGCAATGCATCAGCAGCACGCTGGTGCGCGAGATCAGCAAACTAGGCGGCGATGTCAGCCAGATGGTCAGCCCTGACGTGCTGGCTGCGCTGCAAACAGCGTCGGCAGGCTGATCATGGCTCTGCTGATTACTGACGAGTGCATCAACTGCGACGTGTGCGAGCCCGAATGCCCGAACCAGGCGATTTATATGGGCATCGAGATCTACGAGATTGATCCGAACAAGTGCACCGAATGCGTGGGCCACTTTGACGAGCCGCAGTGCGTGCAGGTCTGCCCGGTAGCGTGCATCCCCGTCAATCCGCAGCATGTTGAAAGCAAGCCGACGCTTTGGCAAAAATACTATCGGTTGACGGGTACCGAGCCTGTTGCGCCGGAAGCCTCAGAGACCAAATAGGCAAGCATCAGGCTCCTAAGCGATAGCCGATAAAGAGGGGAAGACCATGACGACCTTCAATACATCGCGTGAAATTCCGGCAAGCGTAGAACAGGTGTTTGCCGCGATCAGCGATCCGGAGCGCCTGAAC
>JANMBW010000332.1:0-8159 GCA_031360565.1 Polaromonas sp. | reverse complement strand
TGCGCGTCGAGCAATATGGCCTGGGCAGCTTTAAAAGTATCCACGTATTTTACGAGATCGAAGTAGCCAACGCGATCAACTGGTTTGTTGCCGAGCGGGATACGCGCCGCGCGCATGAAAGGTCGTTTGATCTGCAGGCACATTTCGGGCGTTTCATCACCATGAAATTGCACCAGGGCCCCTGGTATTCTTGCGCAAGCAGCTATAATTTCTGTAGCAGACGCATTGACAAACAAAAGCACAGGCGTCACGAAGGGTGGCAACCGGCTGGCCAGTTCCGCTGCGCGCTCGGCATTCACGTGGCGTGGGCTTGGCGCATACAAGACGAATCCGACTGCGTCAACGCCTGCTGCAACGGCGGCGTCCACATCCTCTTCGCGGGTCAGCCCGCAAATTTTGATACGGGTTCTTTCGGCATTCATGGCAGCCAATCATAAGCGGCGGTGCGTGCGGGCAAGCCGTAGTGGGCTTCGTAGACCGGGCCTAAAAAGTAAAGGCCATCGGCTGAAAAAGTCGGTGCCGCAGCGTCGCGCTGACGTGCCGCCAACACCGTAACGAGCCACTCCGGAGGGTGGTTACCCTGGCCGACGGCCAGCAGGCAACCCATGATGTTGCGAATCATATGGTGCAAAAAGGCGTTTGCTTCAAATTCAAAGCGCCAATAACGGGACGCCGGGCCTGCGCGCTGTGAAATCTCAATCCGGCTGATGGTTTTGACGGCCGATTTGGCCTGGCATTGCGATGCCCTGAAGGAAGTGAAATCGTGTTCGCCGATCAACTCCAGAGCAGCCTGCCGCATCGCCTCGCCGTTCAGCGGCCGATAGACCCAGCCAACCCGACCGATTTCAACGCTGGGCCGTACCGGTGACTCGAGAACCACATAGGCGTAGCGTCTGGCAATAGCGCTAGCGCGAGAGTGGAATTCGGAGGAAACCGGATGTGCCCATTGCACGGCAATATCGCGCGGCAAAAAAGCGTTGACGCCGCGCACCCACGATGCTGTCTCGCGTTGGAGAGGGGTGTCAAAGTGCACCACCTGCATCAGGGCATGGACCCCTGCATCGGTTCGCCCCGCGCACATGACGCGCACCGGTTGTGCAGCAAATTTGGCAAGAGCTAATTCCAGCTTGTCCTGGACGGTATTGCCCGAAAGCTGGCTTTGCCAGCCTTCGTAGCCGCTTCCGTTGTAGCTGAGGCCGAGGGCAATCCTCACGGGTTTGTTAAAGCCATCACCCGTGCCGCGGCGGGGTCAGAACGAGGTTGCCGCCTTCAACCGTCACGACAGCGCGTGGAGAAAAGACTGTGCCTTACTCTTGAGCGAGCCTTTGGCTTCGGCCAGAACTTCTTCGGCCAAGGAGCGCGCACCGTCCATGTCGCCCAGCGAGCGAAATTCTTCAGCCAGGGCAAACTTGGTTTCCAGCGGGCCGTCTGCTGCAGCAGCAGGCGAAGGCTGGGAGGCCAGCGCACCTGCGGCGGTCGAGCTTGGTAGATCCAGAGACAGCGAACTCAGGTCAAACTCGAGCATGCCACCGTCTGTGACCCGCGTCACCATCGCAGGTTCTGGCTTGACCAGCGGAAGCGCGGCATCTTCAAATTTCAGACTGTTATCAGGTCGGGCCTTTTGATCTGCCAGATCAGGGGAGACGCCACGCGTCGCGGTGGGGGTCGCGGCCTTCTCGGCAGCCGGTTGGGTGTAAAGATCCAGATCCAGATCCGCGAAAGCCGGCTCCAGAGATTTAATTGGCGCTGGGGCAGGGGTGGCAGCAAGCGGAACGGGAGACAGAGCCTTTATCGGAGCCGGGGCTTTGACAGGTGGTATATCCGCCGCGACTGGCGCAAAATCCGATGAAACATCGAGATTCAGGTCCAGGTCGAGTGCACTGGATGGTCCAGTCGGCTGGGACGGGGCCTGGGGCTGAGGTTGGGGTGGCGACTGCGGCTGAATCGGTTGGGTCAGGGTACTTGACGAGAATGTCGAGGACTTGGCCGCTGCCGGCTTGGCACTGCCGCGGCTTGCCGCTGGGGGCTGACCGCCGGGCTGATACATCGGATTGACCGGGTCCAGTTCGCGACCCATCTGTGTCATGTAAGCCCATTCAGCGCCTTCGCCGCGAGTCAGGCTAAAGGCATCGACCGCAATGGTCTCGAATCCTCGAATATCCCGGCGCTTGGCGTATATCTCCATGAGCTTGGCATGAATGGCCACCCGTTTTGGTGAGGTGCGCAGCGCTTCTTTTAGGATTTCTTCAGCTTGAAGGTCGCGCCCGTAAGCCAGATAGACATCGGCTTCAGCGACCGGGTCTACATCACCGGCGGCATCCAGTTGACTGGGTGAATACACCAGAGACGAACCGGTCGCGCCACCATCATTGGTATCAATCCGCTGACCGCCACTGGCACCAAAAAAGGAGTCGGGTTGCAGACGACTTTCAAGGAAGGAGCTGTCCACCGGAGTGGGTGTGTTGCCTTTTCTGTAACGGTACACCCCCAGTCCCGCCAACAGCAGCAGCAAGCCGCCTAATGCCGGTAGGGCCAGTGGATTGTCTTTCAGGGTATCGAACAAACTCGGCTCAGCCGAAATTGGCGCTGCAGGCGCCTTGGCAACGGTAGCGGCCGGAGCACTGGCTCGAGGCGGCGAGGGCGCAATTGGGACGACCGGAACGACCGGCGCACTGACCGCAGCTTGCGAAGCAGCGGGAACTGGTGCACTGGCAGCAGGTGCGGGAGCAGAAGCCGGGCTCACCGCAGCGGTGACAGCGGCTGTGGTGGTTGCGGGCAATGCGGGAGCAACTGGCGCAGCCACAACGGGTGGTGCTGCCGGTGATACGGGAGTAACGACGCTGGGGGCGGCAGCTTTGGGCGCGCTGCTCGCTACGGGTGCACCGGGCGAAGAGGCGACAACTGCGGGGGCTGGCGCGGGAGGCGGGACGATCGCCGGCTTGCCGACAGTGACGCCTGGGCCTGCCGCGGCGCTGGCAGCTGGTGAAGACGGTGATGCCGGACCGGGTGTTCCAGCCAGTCGGTTCAGGTCACCGATATTTTTTGACAATTCAGCCACGCGGATAGAGGCCTCTTTGGCCTGGCGCTCTTTGGCAATCTTGTCTTCGGCCGCTGCTTTGCCCTGTACGGCTCCTTTGGAGAGCGTCAGCTTGTCAGGCGTTGCGGTTGCGGGCGCACGATCTTCAATTTTGGCCTGTAGCTTGCCACCGGTCTGCCGGTCAGCCGGGCCCACTTGGGTACGGGGCACGTTTTCCGCAAATTTGCGCCGAAATTCGTTGAAGTCTTTGGCCTGGGCAACGATGGTTCGGGTGGCGTCGCCGGGCGATGCAGCGCCAGCCTGATCCGCCTCAGGCAGAGTCAATACTGCGCCGGACTTGAGCCGGTTCACGTTGCCGCCGATGAAAGCGTCCGGGTTGGATTTGAGGAGCGCAACCAGCATCTGGTCGAGGGAAATGCCGGACGGTTTGTTCTGCGCCGCAATTTTGCCGGCCGTGTCACCCGTCTTGATGGTGATCCGCTGTCCATTAACCGGTGTTCTGGGCGGGCTGATGACTTTGGCAGGTGCAGCCATCCGTGGGCTTGCAGGCGCTGGCTGGGGACTGGGTGGCACTGGCAGGGGATTCACCGCAACGGCAGGTGAAGGCACGGGTCGGGGCGTGCTGGGTGCGTTCGGTACCTGTGCGGCACCCGCATTGCCGGACGGCCGCAGGCTTGGCGGGTCAAACAGCATGGTGTAGTCGCGCGCAATCCGGCCGGACGACCAGCTGGCATCCAGCACCAGGTCAACAAATGGTTCGGTGACTGGACGGGAACTGCTCAGTCGCAAAAAGGAGCGGCCAGCGGGTCGGTACTGAAGCGTCACCTGCACTTCTGCCACAGCGCTGGTGTATTCCAAACCTGCTGCCTTGAAGGCTTCTGCGGCGGCGATGCCGACTTTGAGGCTGCCCGCTTCAGCTGCACTGATTTCAGCAATATCAATTTCCGCGCGGAGGGGTTCGCCCAGAGCAGACTGGACGGTGATGCGGCCTAAACTGAGCGCTTGAGCCTCCAGACTGACCGTGAGACACAGCATGGCGATGGCGCTCGCCAAAGTGCCAACGCGCCAACGGGCCGGGAGCTTGGTGGGATTTGGGGCCTCGGGGGTCAGATCGGAATTTAATTTTATTATGCTGCTGCGCACAAAAGCCTCAATGCGTATTTTTGAAAAACAAATTTAACATCAAGGCATTAGGGTGACAAGCTAAGAAACCACTTAAGTGTTGGAGCGCCACTCAAGGTCAAAATCCCTGATTGAATTGTTGCCGAGAGGCAACGTTTGTTTACAAGTACTTACGACTAACCGGTCTGCAGGCGGGGGTAGAGGGAGACCCCAATCTCCCACCTCCCTGTCTTCAAGCCGCCAGCAGAATACGCAACATGCGGCGTAGCGGCTCGGCGGCACCCCACAGCAGCTGGTCGCCCACTGTGAAGGCACCCAGATACTCTGGCCCCATGGCCAACTTGCGCAAACGCCCAACCGGAATCTGCATGGTGCCGGTCACCGCGACGGGGGTCAGGTCCTTGATGGATGCCTCACGTGTGTTGGGCACGACTTTGACCCAGGGGTTGTCGGCTGCAATCATGGCTTCGATGTCGGCCAGCGGCACATCCTTTTTGAGCTTGAAGGTCAGCGCCTGACTGTGGCAGCGCATGGCGCCAATGCGCACGCAAAAGCCGTCCACCGGCGTTGCAGGCGTGCCAAAGCCCGCGCCTCGCCCCAGAATCTTGTTGGTTTCTGCGCCGCCTTTCCATTCTTCCTTGCTGGAGCCGTCGCCCAGGTCCTTGTCGATCCAGGGGATCAGGGAGCCGCCCAGTGGCACCCCAAAGTTGGCTGTCTCAGCGGCAGTCAAGGACTGCTGCCTGGCCAGAACGCGGCGGTCGATTTCAAGGATGGCCGATTTCGGGTCGTCCAGCAGCGCCCGGACTTCGCTGTTGAGTGTGCCGTATTGGGTCAGAAGCTCGCGCATGTGCTGCGCGCCGCCGCCGGACGCGGCCTGATAGGTCATGGACGTCATCCATTCGACCAGACCGGCTTTATACAAAGCGCCCACGCCCATCAGCATGCAGCTGACGGTACAGTTGCCGCCGATCCAGTTCTTGCCGCCCTTGGCCATGGCGTTCTGGATCACCGGCAGGTTCACCGGGTCCAGAATGATGACTGCATCGTCATTCATGCGCAGCGTGGAAGCCGCATCAATCCAGTGACCGGTCCAGCCTGCGGCGCGCAGCTTGGGGAAGACTTCAGAGGTGTAGTCGCCACCCTGCGCAGTGAGGATGACGTCACACTTTTTGAGTGCGTCGATGTCGAACGCGTCCTTCAAAGTGGTCTCGTTTTTGGCCTGAGCCGGCGCTTGGCCTCCAGCGTTGGAAGTCGAGAAAAAGACCGGTTCGATCAGCTCGAAATCGCCCTCGGCCTGCATGCGGTCGATCAGCACCGAGCCGACCATGCCGCGCCAGCCGACGAGTCCCGTGAGATTGCCTGAGAGTGTCATGAAATTGCCCTTCAAAAAGTACGCTTCAAGAGGCTTTTTGGTCCGGCTCATCGAGCCGGCAGGGCGCGACGAACCAGGCTTGCTAGCCTTTAACGGTTGTCGGTGTGGTGATCAGCATAAAAAGCCGCCTCACGCAGAGCTTGGTTGGAGCAGCTTTGACCATGGTTGCTATTGTAGCCAGGCTCACGCCAGGGCCTTGACTACAGCGTCGCCCATTTCCACAGTGCCGACTTTTTTGGTGCCCTCGCTGTAGATATCGGGCGTACGCAATCCCTGACTCAGTACGGCATCCACGGCTTTTTCAATCCTGGCCGCAGCTTCGGGCTGATTCAGGCTAAAACGCAGCATCATCGCCGCGCTCAATATAGTGGCCAGCGGATTGGCTACACCCTTTCCGGCAATGTCGGGGGCACTGCCGTGGCTGGGTTCGTACAGACCCTGGCTTTTGTCGTTCAGGCTGGCCGATGGCAGCATGCCGATGCTACCTGTCAGCATGGCCGCGGCGTCGCTCAGGATGTCGCCGAACATATTGCCTGTGACAACGACGTCAAACTTCTTGGGTTCCCTAACAAGTTGCATGGCGGCGTTGTCCACATACATATGGTCCAGTGCCACATCCGGGTACTGCAGGCCGACCTCGGTGACCACGTCTTTCCAGAACTGGAAGGTTTCCAGCACGTTGGCCTTGTCGACGCTGGTGACGCGTTTGCCGCGCTTGCGCGCTGCCTGAAACGCCACATGGGCAATGCGCTCAATTTCGGGGCGGGTATAGCGCATGGTGTCAAACGCTTCTTCCGCGCCGGGGAAGTTCCCGTCTGGCGACACGCGGCGACCGCGCGGCTGTCCAAAATAGATGTCGCCCGTCAGTTCGCGGATGATCAAAATATCCAAACCGGACACCAGCTCGCGCTTCAGGCTCGACGCGTCTACCAGTTGCGCGTAGCAAATAGCCGGGCGAAAATTGGCAAACAGGCCCAGGTTTTTACGCAGACCCAAAATCGCCTGCTCGGGCCGCAGCGGACGATCCAGCTTGTCGTATTTCCAGTCGCCGACTGCGCCAAACAAAATAGCGTCCGCGTCTTTTGCGAGTTGAAGCGTGGCATCCGGCAAGGGGTGGCCATGGGCCTCGTAGGCTGCGCCGCCGACCAAAGCGCTTTCCATCTCAAACTTGAGGTCCAGGGCGCTCAACACCTTGAGGGCTTCAGCCACGATTTCAGTGCCGATACCGTCACCCGGCAGAATTGCGATTTTCATTTTACTATCTTTTCTATAGCGCTATTCAAGCGTATTCATTGGGCTAGAGACGGATTTGATCAAAAAAACGGTGGTCAGGCTTCAGCTGGAGACGGTGCTTGGCAGCGTGTGGTGCAACCACGGCATGCGGGCCAGACGCGCTGCCTCAAAGGCCTTTATTTTTTCACTGTGCCGCAGCGTCAAACCAATATCGTCGAGTCCGTTAGTCAGGCAGTACTTGCGAAACTCTTCAACCTGAAAGGCAATTTCCTCGCCCTGCTCCTTGATGATGACTTCGCGCTCCAGGTCAATCGTGAGTGTGTAGCCGGGAAAGGCGTGCACTTCGTTGAACAGCTGGTCAATCTGCGCCTCGGGCAGCACGATGGGCAGAAGCCCGTTCTTGAAACTGTTGTTGAAAAAGATGTCAGCATAGCTGGGCGCGATGATGGCTCGAAAGCCATACTGGTCCTGCGCCCACGGCGCGTGCTCGCGCGAGGAGCCACAACCAAAATTTTTGCGTGCCAGCAGCACCGAGGCACCCGCATAACGTGGCTGGTTCAGCACAAAGTCGGGGTTGGGTTTGCGGCTTGCCAGATCCTGGCCGGGAAAGCCGTCGTCTAGATAGCGCCAGGCGTCAAACAGGTTGGGACCAAAGCCGGTCTTGCGAATGGACTTCAAAAACTGCTTGGGGATGATCGCATCGGTATCGACGTTTTCGCGGTCCATCGGAGCGACCAGACCCTTGTGTACGGTGAATTTTTGCATGGGTGCCTCGCTTCAGACAAATTTGCGCACATCGACGAAATGGCCATGGACCGCAGCGGCTGCTGCCATCGCGGGGCTGACCAGGTGGGTCCGGCCGCCTGCGCCCTGGCGGCCTTCAAAGTTGCGGTTGCTGGTTGACGCGCAACGCTCTTGTGGCTCGAGCCGGTCAGCGTTCATGGCCAGGCACATGGAGCAACCGGGTTCGCGCCATTCAAAGCCGGCAGCGATGAAGATCTTGTCGAGGCCTTCGCGCTCGGCCTGGTCCTTGACCAGACCCGAGCCCGGAACCACCAGCGCCAGCTTGATGTTTTTAGCGACTTTCTGGCCTATTTTTTTGACGACCGCAGCGGCTTCACGAATGTCTTCAATGCGGCTGTTGGTGCAACTGCCGATGAACACCTTGTCGACGTAGAGATCGTTCAAAGCCTTGCCGGGCTGCAGTCCCATGTATTTGAGCGCCCGTTCGATGGCTTCGCGCTTGTTCGGATCTTTCTCCTTGTCAGGGTCAGGCACCTTGTCGTTGATGGACAGCACCATCTCAGGCGAGGTACCCCAGCTCACCTGCGGCAGGATCTGGCTGGCGTCGAGCTCGACCACCGCGTCAAATTTGGCGTTGGCATCCGATTGCAG
>JANMBW010000255.1:0-4925 GCA_031360565.1 Polaromonas sp. | reverse complement strand
CAGATCACGAAACAACGCCGCCTGCTGATGCGCATTCTCGCCATAGCGGAGGTCCTGCACCTTGATGAAACGGCCGTTTGCCTGGCCCGGGAACAGCGCCTGGCTGCCATCGCCCTGAACGCTTGACAGGTAGTCGCTAATGGCACCGTCGTACTGGCTGATGCGGTTGAACGCCGCCACCGACAAGGCGAATTTGGTCGCGTCAGAGAGCTTTCCACCGGCTGTTAGTTCGGCGAGTACGCCAGCGTACTGCGAAGCGTCTGTCAGTACGCCCACATCTTTCCAGTTTTTGGCAGCTGAACGCACCATGGCCGGGCCCCCGATGTCGATGTTTTCAATCGCGTCTTCGAGCGTACAACCTGGCTTGGCCACGGTCGCTTCAAAGGGATAGAGGTTGACGACCAGCAAGTCAATGGTGTCAATCTGGTGTTTCTCCAAGGCCGCCATGTGTTCAGGCACATCGCGCCGGGCCAGCAAGCCACCGTGAATGTTGGGATGCAGCGTTTTTACCCGGCCATCGAGCATTTCAGGAAAACCCGTCAGTTCCGCAACTTCCGTCACGGGGAGCCCGGCATCCCTGATCAATTTGGCGGTACCACCGGTTGACAGCAGCCTGATATGCAGCGCGTGCAAGGCCTGGGCAAATTCAACAATGCCGGTTTTATCCGAGACGGAAATCAGTGCGTTCATCTTGGCCTAAACGTTTCGGGGGTGATGGTCGAGCAGGGCTGGGCCCCGCGCTAACCTATTTGATGAGCTTGTGCTCGACCAGCTTTTTACGCAGGGTATTGCGATTGAGGCCCAGCCACCCTGCAGCCCGGGACTGGTTCTGTTCAGCATGGTGCATCACCACTTCCAGTAACGGCCTCTCGACGACCCGCACCATCATGTCGTACATGCCGTCCGGCTCGGTACCACGCAAATCCTTGAAATAGCCATCCAGACTGTTGCGTATGCACTCTTCGATGTGTTTTTTACTCATGCAAGCGTTGCCTCATCATTTTTAGTTTGAAGTTGACCCGCCTCGGGCCCCACTTGGCTGCCCGAAGCATCTGGAATGCGATCCATCTGCGCGGCTAATTGATCAAAAAACTGATCCACGGCGCGCAGTTGCGCCGCGCTGTCCTCGATTGCGTTCATGTCGCCGCGAAACGCCTTCCCCCCAGGCAGAGCCTGCACGTACCAGCCGATGTGTTTCCGGGCGCTCCGCACACCAGTCAGTTCTCCATACAAATCGTAGTGGTCAAGCAGGTGGTCAGTCAGCAGGCGTTTGACTTCCGCTACAAGAGGCTGTGCAAGATGCGTACCCGTTTGCAGGAAATGGGCCGCCTGCCGGAAAATCCACGGCTGCCCCTGCGCCACACGGCCCAACATCACCGCATCGGCGCCGGTGTAGTGCAGCACATCGCGCACTTTTTCAACACTGTTGATATCGCCGTTGGCCACTACGGGAATGCGCAGGGCCGCCTTGACTTCGGCTACCGTGTCGTATTCGGCCATTCCCTTGTAGCCCTGCTCGCGGGTGCGGCCATGCACTGCGATCATCTGCACGCCTGCGTTCTCGAAAGCGCGCGCCAGCACCAGCGCATTTTTCTGACTGTCGCACCAGCCGGTTCGCATTTTGACCGTCACCGGCACCTGGCGCGTCTGGCAAGCGGCCACCACCGCTTCCACAATTTGCAGCGCAAGCGTTTCGTCCTGCATCAAGGCAGACCCCGCCCATTTGTTGCAAACCTTCTTTGCCGGGCAGCCCATATTGATGTCGATGATTTGCGCGCCGCGGTCAATGTTGTAGGCCGCAGCATCGGCCATCATGCGGGCTTCGGTGCCGGCAATTTGTACCGCAATCGGTTCAGGTTCGCCATCATGGTTGGCACGCCGCGAGGTCTTCAGGCTGTCCCACAAATCACGGCGCGATGTCACCATTTCACTGACCGCATAGCCAGCGCCCAGCTTTTTGCATAGCATGCGAAAGGGTCTGTCGGTCACACCGGCCATGGGCGCCACGAACAGCCTGTTTGCCAAAGCGTAGGGGCCGATGTTCATGGGGCGTGCGGTGGTCATTTTGCTGAAAAAGAAGGCTGATTGTAGCTGCGTAAAATTTCAGCAGCGGGGGATTTCATTCAGATACCAGACGAAAGCTTGCGCTTCGTGAAGCATGCCTATACTGGACCTCACATGCCCGTCTGGATCAACGATCTTTTGGAACTACTGGCTCTGCCGCAATTCGGTTTGAGTACAGTATTTTTGGTGTCCTTTATTTCGGCCACCCTGGTGCCGCTGGGCTCGGAGCCAGCCGTGTTTGGGCTGGTCAAGCTCAACCCGGAAATGTTCTGGCCGGCGATTCTTGTGGCCACTGCTGGCAACACGCTGGGAGGCGCACTGGACTGGTGGCTCGGTTATGGCGCGCACCGTGTCACCGACAAAGTGGCGCATAAATATCCCCATGATTCTCACCACGGTCGGGCTGCACGCTGGCTCGAAAAGCTGGGCCCCAAGGCCTGCTTGCTGGCGTGGCTGCCGCTGGTCGGCGATCCGCTGTGCGCGGTAGCGGGCTGGCTCAAGTTTCCGTTTTGGCCTTGCCTGGCCTACATGGCTGTCGGCAAATTTGCGCGTTATTTTTTGATGACCGGCAGCCTGATCTGGGCTTTTCCGGGCGTCATGGCGGGATAGGCTCAAAACCGCTCATGCGGCAGCAAGTAGCGCCAATGCCCCACCGGCAGGCTGCTCAAGGGAACGCGGCCAATACGAAGCCGCTTCATGGCCTCTACGCTGAGGCCCACACTTTCGCATAGGTATGCAATTTGACCGGGCCGCTCACCCTTGAGCGCAAAGCGCAGGCGCTTTTCACTTTGCCAGCTCACGCGGGCAGGCGGCAACAACACGCCGTTGAAGGTAAAGCCGTGGTCAATGCGGTTCAGACGCTCCAGGCCACCGTCTTTGATGTCGCCCTTGACCTCAACCACTACTTCATGCTCGAGCAGATGCGCATCGTCACGCAACTTGCGGGCGACGCGCCAGTCGCTACTAAAGACCACCAAGCCACTGGCAGGACCGGCCAGCGGCGTGAGCAGTTCGGCAGCAGCAAAGTGTTTTTTGAGCAGCCGAACGCCCGAATGGTCTTGCGGCGAGTGCGTGGCCAAAGACAAATCGGCTGGCTGGCCGGCAGGCTTGTGCAACACCAAGGTTACCGCCGTGGGAGCCAGAAGGCTGGCATCTGGCGCTAGCGCAATGACCTGATCAAGCACCCGAAACTGGGGTTCCTCGACCACCACACCATCGACCGTGACCCAGCCACCTTCAATGTATTGCTCGGCCTCACGGCGCGAGCAGCGCTGTAACTCGGCTAGGCGCTTGGCAAGCCGAACTGCTTGTGTCATAGGTCTACCCGGCCGATCAAGGCGTACTGGAGTAAATGGGGGGTCGGCAATGTGGATCGGAGGAAGCAGCGCAAGCCACGTCATCACCTGGACTTATGAACTTTATGGCTTGGGGCTGGAGCCGGCCCACTCACATCCATTCCGTGCCGCAAGTGTAGCCAGTGTCATGGCGCATAAATCAGCGGCGATTCAGACAGAAAGGAATGCACAGCGCAGGTCATGGTTTTACGCGCCGCGGCTGGACTAACCATCGAGCCCCCAGGCTGCGTGCCCTTAACCGCCACCAAACAAGCGCACCCAGCAGCATCAAAGGCAGGCCCAACAAGAAGCGCTGGGTGTGGCGCGCCTTGACTTTCAGGTCTTTCAGGATCAGCTGGTCGCCGGCAACGATCTCGCCACGCGCGGCCAGATACTGGCGCAAGCGCTCCTGCTTTTCAGCAGACATGCTTAACTTTCCCCAGCGAACATCCTGCTCCCTGGCGCGCAATTCCGCGAGTTCGGCTTGTCCACGGCCAATGGAATCGAGGGTGTCGTTGCGCAATTGCTCATCGTCCTGGTCAAGAAACGCCGTATGGACGACAGGCGTTGTCCACTCTGCCAGGTCCAGCCACGGCTGGTCCATTTGGGGAAACAGCACCAGTAGCAGGCCTGCCACAAACGCCGCTACTGCCATGGTTTGACCAACCCAGCGCAGTCTGATGACGCGCAAGGCAAATACAACTGCTGTCAGTGCAGCGGCAGCGCCAAACGTTGCGACAATCGCCGGGCCGGTGGGTAGATCCCAGAACCATGAAGCACTGAGCCCTGCAGCAGTAATCAGCACACCCAGTCCCCAGGCTACCAAGAGCCGTCCGCGGACAGATTTGAAATAAAGGGCTGCGATCGCTGCGGGCACGATCAAATACGAAAACACCAGCAGAACGCCGGCTATCCGGACTGACGAAGTCACGACCACGGCAAAGGAGCCGTAAAACACTGCATCCCAAAAAAAGCGTGTCGATGGCGATTGATCCGGACTGAAGGATGCTTCAAGAAGCGGGCGACGAAGAGCCCAGTGCACAGCTCCTATGACGCTGTAAAGCAGAGCGAGCTGCACCACCTGGTCCGGGCGAACCGTAAGAATCGAGCCAATCAGCACTTGCTTAATATGCTCTGCGCCTTGCGGTGCGCGGTCCAGCGCAAGCACCCCCAACGCGGCACAAACTGCATAGACAATGCCGATCACGACCTCTTGCTGGACTGCGTGCTCGTAACGTCGCGCCAGCGCAAACAGGGCTGCTCCGCCCAATGAAAACGCCAGTGCATACCAATATGCTGCGGAGCTGTCGACTGCATGGCCCGCCAAAATAGCGATGGTGATGCCTAATGCGGCAACCTGGGCCAGAGAAAGGTCAACGAAGACAATTCCGCGGGCCAGAACGTGCAAACCAAAATAGGCGTGTATCCCGGTGAGTACGACGCCGGCCAGCAAGGGCCAGAGCAGAAGTTCATGCATTGTCTAACGCAGTGCCGTTAAAAGGCGGTTCACATTCAGATCAATCAGGG
>JANMBW010000250.1:0-8873 GCA_031360565.1 Polaromonas sp. | reverse complement strand
CGTTTCCATCGCCAGGTAGGGGTGAACGGCCTCCGCGCCATAGCCCGCCAGAACGGCGAAGTGGTGCACCTCGCGGGCCGAACCGGTTTCCACCACCAGACCGGCGGTGGTGCGCAGACCTTCTTTCACCAGATGCTGGTGGATGGCAGACAGTGCCAGCAGGGCAGGGATAGCGACCTGGGTCGGGCTTAGGCCCCGATCGCTGACGATCAAGATGTTTTTGCCCATTTTGATGGCGTCTTCTGCCTCTGCACACAGGGAAGCGAGCTTGGCCTCAACGCCTTCGTGGCCCCAGGCCAATGGATAAGTGATGTCGAGCGTGTAGCTTTTGAACTTGCCTTGGGTATGGGCCTCGATATCGCGCAGCTTCTGCATGTCGGCCACATTGAGCACCGGCTGGCTGACTTCCAGCCGCATCGGCGGATTGACCTGGTTGATGTCGAGCAGGTTGGGCTTGGGGCCGATGAAGGACACCAATGACATGACGATCGCCTCGCGAATCGGGTCGATCGGCGGGTTGGTCACCTGCGCAAACAGCTGCTTGAAGTAGTTGTAGAGCGGCTTGTTCTTGTTGGAGAGCACGGCCAGCGGGCTGTCGTTGCCCATGGAGCCGGTGGCTTCTTCACCGTTGGCGGCCATCGGCGACATGAGGAACTTGATGTCTTCCTGGGTGTAGCCAAATGCCTGCTGGCGATCGAGCAGTGCAACGCCGGAGACGGCAGGCGCGGTGGCTGGGGCGGTCTTGCCTGCCTTGCCGGCCACGTCATCGAGCTTGATACGCAGGTTTTCTATCCATTGCTTGTAGGGCTTGCTGTGCGCCAGAGTGGCCTTGATCTCTTCATCATCGATCATGCGGCCCTGTTCCAGATCGATCAGGAACATCTTGCCGGGCTGCAAGCGCCATTTGCGCACGATCTTGTGCTCCGGAATCGGCAGCACGCCCGATTCGGAGGCCATGATGACCAGATCGTCGTCAGTGACGCAGTAGCGCGAAGGGCGCAGGCCGTTGCGGTCCAAGGTGGCGCCGATCTGGCGGCCGTCTGTGAACACAATTGAAGCAGGTCCGTCCCACGGCTCGAGCATGGCGGCGTGGTACTCATAGAAAGCCTTGCGGCGCTCGTCCATGGTGGTGTGCTGCTCCCACGGTTCCGGGATCATCATCATCACGGCCTGGCTGATCGGGTAGCCCGACATCGTCAGCAGTTCCAGGCAATTGTCAAACGTGGCGGTGTCGGACTGGTCGGCAAAGCTGATGGGGTAAAGCTTTTGGAGGTCAGCACCCAGCTCGGGCGACGACATCACGCCTTCGCGCGCCTTCATCCAGTTGTAATTGCCTTTGACGGTGTTGATCTCCCCGTTGTGCGCGACATAGCGGTAAGGGTGGGCCAGCGGCCATTCGGGGAAGGTGTTGGTCGAAAAACGCTGGTGTACCAGGCCCAGAGCCGAGGTGCAGCGCGAATCCTGCAGGTCAAGGTAGTACGTGCCCACCTGATCGGCCAGCAGCAGCCCCTTGTAGACCACCGTCCGGCTGGACATGCTGGGCACGTAGTACTCTTTGCTGTGCGTCAGCTGAAGGTTCTGGATCGCCCTGCTGGCAGTTTTGCGGATCACATACAGTTTGCGCTCAAGGGCATCCTGAACGATCACATCGGTGCCACGGCCGATAAAAATCTGGCGCAGGATCGGTTCTTTTTCGCGCACGGTGGGTGACATGGGCATGTCGCGGTTGACCGGCACATCGCGCCAGCCCAGCAGAACCTGGCCTTCAGCCTTGACCGCCCGCTCCAGTGCTTGCTCACAAGCCAGGCGCGACGCGTGCTCCTTGGGCAGAAACACCATGCCCACGCCATATTCTCCGGGCGGCGGCAGGACCACGCCCTGTTTGGCCATTTCCTGGCGGTAGAGCGCGTCGGGCAGCTGAATCAGAATACCGGCGCCGTCACCCATCAATTTGTCCGCACCCACCGCGCCCCGGTGATCGAGGTTTTCAAGAATCTTCAGGCCCTGCTGGACGATGGCATGCGATTTGTGCCCCTTGATGTGGGCAACAAAACCCACTCCACAGGCGTCGTGTTCGTGCGCGCCAGAGTACAGGCCATGGTCTTGAATATGCTTAACTTCAGCAGCCGTTGTCATGGCACGCTCCTCATCAATGGATTTCACAGGGGACCGACATGATAAGCCGCAGCAACAACAATGCCAAATATTTTAATTGGGGTCAGACTCCAATTAAACCAGGTAAGCAGCTCGCATGAAATAATGGGGGACACATTGAACTGTTACCTTAAACGTATTGCAATCAATGAGTTACAGGAATTTCATTTGACTCCACGCTTGCTCAAAGGTCGCCCTGACGCCATCTTTTGCACCCGTCGCTCGGTTCGGCTTTGCAAATCTGCCACAAACCCCTCTTCGCCCAATGCCCAGCCGCTGAGCGCGGATCGGGTCAAAGCAAGTTGTTGATCCATGTTGACGCCAGCTCGCACCATTTCGGCATAGGCCGCCTCGCGACCAAAGGGTGTGTTGCCGAGCGACCAATACAGTGAATGAGGCGTGATGACCCGGTCGGCGCCCAGCCCCGCATAGTGTCCAAAACTCGACCAGGGGTAATCTTTGGCGTCGGCAACCAGGCCCGCGCGTACCGGGTTCAGGTCAATATAGGCCATGCAAGCCAGCAGGTAGCGGTCGCTCTGAATCACGGTTGACCGGTACCGGCCTTCCCAAAGGGTTCCTGACCGCCCCTGTGAGTCATTGAAGTAGCGCACATAGTTGCGACCAACGGCCTGCATCATCTGGGGCAGGCCCGTTGCGGTCTGCGGCGTGACCAGCAAATGAAAATGATTGCTCATCAGCACATAGGCGTGAATCGCGACGTCAAAGGCTTTCGCCTTGTCGTGCAACAGAGCCAACAGCTGTCGATAGTCAGCCGGACTCGCGAAGATGGGCTGACGATTGTTCCCCCGCTGAATCACATGATGCGGATAACCCGGCAAAGTCAATCGGGGAAGACGGGCCATTGATGGAGCGAAGTGCCTGGAAGAAAAGAAGAATTAAGGGAGTCTGACCCCAATTATCTTCCGCTAATTCCCCAGTTTTCCTGGCGTTTAATGGCTCTGGCGGAAGGCCGCTCGGCCCTTTAGCCGCTCATGCTCTTTTGTCGCGAAGCGGTCGGTCATACCGGCGATGTAATCCGCCACCACACGATGCAGCTTGGGGGCAGGCGCCTGTGACGTGCAAACACCGTGTAGGCGGAGTTCCGATGGCGGCGACATCTGCGTTGCGTCACTTGAATACACCTCAAACAGATCGCGCACCACTTGTTGGGCAGTCTGCGTGGTTTGCAGCACCTGCGGATGGCGATACAGATTGTGCATAAGAAACTTTTTCAGTGCAGCCGATGCCTGGGCCATTTCTGGCGAAAAACGTACCAGTGCCGTGTGGTGTCGCACGGCGTCGGTGCTGTCAGGCTGGGCACTTTGCAACGCTGCGCGGGTAGCATCCACCACGTCATAGACCTGGGCGCTCAGCATGCGGCGTATGGTTTCAAACAACCATCGGCGGCCCTCCAGATGGGGAAACTCCTGCCGGGCCTCGGCGCTGTAGGTTCGAAATAATTCAACGCCCTGCAATTGCTCCAGGGTCAACAATCCAGAACGAACGCCATCATCAATATCATGCGCGTTGTAGGCAATTTCGTCGGCCAGGTTGGCGAGCTGGGCCTCCAGACTGGGTTGCTGCCAACGCCGGCCGGGGCCGCTCTGATCCAGAAACCGGCTCGCCACCCCGCCGGGCTCGCGTGCCTCAATCCGCCGGGCGTTGGAGCGGGAGCAGTGCTTCAAAATGCCCTCGCGGGTCTCGAACGTCAGGTTGAGTCCGTCATGGGCGGGGTAGCGCTGCTCCAGGCTATCCACCACGCGCAGGCTTTGCAGATTGTGCTCAAAACCGGCGCTTTCAGGATCATGGGTTTTCAGACAGGCGTGGAGCGCATCCTGCCCGGCATGCCCGAATGGCGTATGGCCCAGATCGTGCGCCAGCGCTATGGCCTCGACCAGGTCTTCATTGAGCTTCAAGGTCCGGGCAATTGAACGGCCAAGCTGGGCCACTTCAAGCGAGTGCGTCAGCCGGGTACGAAACAGATCGCCTTCGTGGTTCAGGAACACCTGGGTTTTGTAGACCAAGCGGCGAAATGCAGTGGAATGCACAATCCGGTCCCGGTCGCGCTGGAAGTCAGACCGCGTGGGTGCCGCCGGTTCAGCAATCCGGCGGCCGCGTGTCAGGGCAGGATCGCATGCATAGGCCGCCAAGTTCATGAATTCCCCCCTGATTTTTCATAAAATCGGGTTCTAGCCCACGAAAACAGGTAGTTAGTAGCTATTAAATAAATAGCAAACAAAGTGATCACGCAAGCCTTGCTCAGGCGCAGCAAAAATCAATGACTTCCCGGACCAGCGCATCGGGCGCGGGCCGGATCACGGCAGTACCCGGGCCGTCAATCAGCACGAAACGGATTTCACCGGCCTCGGATTTTTTGTCCACCCGCATCAGTTCAAGATAGCGACCAGCATTGTCAGTTGCATCGAGCTGAGGCGCCTTGACCGGCAACCCGGCTCGCGCGATCAAACGCTTCAGTCGTTCAACAAACGGCAGGTCAACCAGGCCCAGCCGCTGCGACAGGTGCGCCGCCATCACCATGCCACACCCCACACCCTCCCCGTGCAACCATTGTCCGTAGCCCAAACCGGATTCGATGGCATGCCCAAAAGTATGGCCAAAATTCAAAATGGCACGCAACCCAGATTCGCGCTCGTCCTGCTCGACCACTGCAGCCTTGATTTCACAACTGCGCTGTATCGCATTCGCCATCGCCGCCGGTTCACAAGCCAGCAAGGCATCCAAATTCGCTTCAATCCAGTCCAGAAAAACCAGGTCTGCGATGGGACCATATTTGATGATTTCCGCCAAGCCGGCACTCAGTTCCCGGGGCGGCAGCGTCTGCAAGACGTCGATGTCGCAGACCACGAGCTGCGGCTGGTAAAACGCACCAATCATGTTTTTGCCAAGGGGATGATTGATGGCGGTTTTTCCGCCGACTGAAGAATCAACCTGCGCCAGCAGCGTGGTCGGCACCTGCACAAACGGCACACCGCGCATATAGCTGGCCGCAGCAAAACCGGTCATGTCGCCCACCACGCCTCCCCCCAGGGCGTAGAGAACCGTCTTGCGGTCACAGTTGTTTTCGAGCAGCGCGTCAAAAATAAGCTGGAGCGTGGCCCAATCCTTGAATTGTTCCCCGTCGGGAAGGATGGTCAGCAACACCTTGTTGTAGCGCGAATGCAGCGTCGATTGGAGCTGCGCCGCATAAAGCGGAGCCACCGTCGTGTTGGAAACAATCAACGCTGTGCCGGCGCGTGGCAAATTCTGGTAGATCGACGCGTCACCCACAATGCCTGCGCCAATGATGATGGGATAGCTCCGATCGCCGAGTCGAATAGGGACCTGGGTAATGCCAGAGCCGGTGTTTTCTTGCATAGCTGCCAAGTGTAGAGGAGGCAGCAGCCGCTACTGGACTACCGGACCGTCACAACCCCAGCGAGCTCAAGCTGCGAAATGACCATGGTGACCAGCGTCGATACTGAAGGGCGACCCGTTTCGATCACGAAATGAGCGGTTTCACGGTAAAGGGGGTCGCGTTCCGCATACAGTTCGCGCAGACGTGCCAGCGGGTCCGGTACCTGCAGCAGGGGCCGGGTCTGGTCGTAACGCAAGCGGCGGAACACTTCTTCCGGCGCAGAATGCAAATAGACCGTGCTGGTTCGCAGGCGCAGCCGGTCGCGATTGGCTGCACGCAAAATGGCGCCCCCGCCCGTGGACAAGACGCAGGAAGCCCTGTCTGTCAGCTCGGCGATCACCTCCTGCTCCAGATCGCGAAAAGCCGACTCACCCTCGCGCTCGAAAAATTGGACGATGGTGCAGCCCAGCCGCTGCTCTATGACCTGATCAGAGTCTACAAAGTCAAGATCCAGCCGCCTGGCAAGCTGTCTGCCGACCGTGGACTTACCCGAGCCTGGCAAACCAACACAGGCTATTGACGCGGTTTCTGCCTGAAGACGATAAGCAGGTGGGGCATTCAATCTGGACGTATTCAGCGGAGAGGCGCGCCACTGGCCAACATTTTTGGCGTGATGAACACCAGCAACTCCGACTTGGTCGCGCTGCGGGTTTTGGTTTTGAACAAATTGCCAATACCGGGGAGATCACCCAGAAAGGGGACCTTTGTTTCGTCTTCGCGGTCGTTTTGCTCAAAAATGCCGCCAATCACGACGGTACCGCCATTTTCGACCAGCACCTGGGTCTGAATAAGCTTGGTCTCGATCGCAAAACCATTGGCGGTCGCCCGTCCCACGCTGTCCTTGTTGACGTCAACATTCAAAATAATGCCCCCTTCAGGGGTGATTTGCGGGGTGACTTCCAGCTTCAGATTGGCTTTGCGGAAAGCAATGGCCGTGGCGCCACTGGAAGTTGCCTGCTGGTAGGGCAACTCGGTTCCCTGTTCAATCAATGCCTTCACCTGATCGGCCGTCACAATTCTGGGGCTGGACACGATCTTTCCTCTGCCGTCCGCTTCCAGAGCCGATATTTCAAGGTTCAAGATTCGCGTCAAGGATGAATTGAAAAGCGATATCGCAAAGGTGGCGGCCTGGAATCCGTTCTGGCCGACTCCGGGCAGGTTCACAAAATCACCGGCATTGGTGCCCAAATTTCCGCCGAGCGCAGGCGCGGTACCCACTGGCACGTTGGGTGCGATGTAGGTGTTTCCGACCATGGCATTGTTAGTGGTGTTGAACGGACGCCCACCCAAGCGGACACCCAGAGATTTCCCGAACGAATCCGAGGCTTCGACAATTCGGGCTTCAATCAGAACCTGCCGTACCGGAATATCGAGTTTGGCAATCAAGGCTTGCACCTGCTCCAGCGTAGAACGAATATCGGTCACAAACAGCTGATTGGTTCGTGCTTCGGCTATCACGCTGCCGCGGGCCGACAGGATTTTTGTCGATCCCGCAACCCTGCCCAATAAGCTGGTGGCGATGTCGGTGGCCTTGGCGTAGTTAAGCTTGAAGTCCTGCGTGCGCAAGGGCTCCAGATTCTGGATGGAGTTTTTCGACTCCAGATCCAGTTTTTCTTTGGCAGCCAGTTCGTCTTTGGGTGCGATCAACAGCACGTTGCCCGACTTGCGCATGCCCAAGCCCCGGGCCTGCAAAATAATATCCAGGGCCTGGTCCCAGGGCACGTCCTTCAGGCGCAGCGTGACATTGCCGGTCACGGTATCCGACGTCACCACGTTGAAATTGGTGAAGTCGGCAATAACCTGCAGCAACGCACGAATCTCGATGTTCTGGAAATTCAGCGACAGCTTTTCGCCGGTGAATCCCGGTCCTTGCGTCAATTTGGTGGGATCTATCTTTTGCGGACGCACTTCCAGTACGAACTGGTTGTCACTTTGGTAGGCACTGTGTTCCCACAATCCTTTGGGCTCCACCACCATCCGTACCTTGTCGCCTGTCTGGAAAGTCGTTACGGTCTGGACTGGCGTGCCAAAGTCAGAAACATCCAGTCGACGGCGCAGACCTTCAGGCAAAGCCGTCTTGAGAAATTCAACCACCAGCGTCTGGCCCTGCTGGCGAATGTCCACGCCCACCTGGTTGTTGGGCAAATCCACCACCACTCGACCCGCGTTATCCGCGCCACGACGAAAATCGAGATCCCTCAGTGGAAAGACATCGCGGTTCCGATTTTCTGCAAAAGCGGGGGTCGACGCCACAGACGGAGCCGCTACCGCAACCGGGTCCAGCGTGATGATGAGCGATTTCCCCTGAATTTCCGCCCGGTAAGCAGTGGATGCTTTCAAATTCAAAACTACACGGGTTCGCTCACCGGCCTGCACCACATTTGCAGAGCGCAAATTGCCCTGGTTGATATCGACAGTCGACCGGCCCATTCCATTGCCTACGCCTGGAAAATCAAGTGCGATCCGAGCGGGGGTCTGAATAGTGAAACCGGTCGGCAGTGCCGTCAAAGGCTCTGCCAAATCTATCCTGATGACCTCGGTGCCACCTTGAGTGGAACCCGTCACCGCTTGAATGCTGTTAGCCCCCTGGGCATTCGCAGGAAATGAAAGCGCCACCCCAAGCAAGGCCACACAGACAGAAGCAAAACCCAATACCGTCCCCCGCAGGCCCTGTAGCGGGCGAGCCTCCGCCGGTGCCTTGATTGTCAACGCCTGCATGTTCATTTTGATCCCTCTTGAAGCTGTAATGTCGCTGTTCGCTCAATCCATTCACCCGCTGCATCCTGCACGATTTCGCGTAGAGTCAGGCCGGTCTCCGTCAGCTTGGTAATGCGGCCGTAGTTCTGTCCCAAATAGTTGCCCACCCGCACCTGGTAAAGCAAATTGTCAACCCGTACCAGGGCGACGGGCTGCCCCACCTTGATCAGGCTACCCACCATCACCACAGCGTCCAGCGGCGATCCTTCAAGCGGCTCCTTGCGGCGAGCCAGTTCTGGTGCAATCAAGGCCGCATTGGACGTGGCCTGTCCGGAATCGCGTTTGAGTGCTTGCGCCAGTTTCTGGCTGCTGAAGGGCTCGATGGCCCCTTCCTGCGTATAGGGCTGCGGCGCAAAGCGGGTCGGATCGGGCAAACGTTCCACCTTGGGCTTGCTGAGATTACGCTGCTGCAACATCCATTGCCGCAGTTGCTCCTCATCCGACGAGCCGCAACCAGACAACGCCATCAATCCGACCAGCAAGAAGCCCCAATACAGTCGCCAGGCGATCATTTTTTATCCCCTTTGGCGGGAGCTGCTGCCTTGCG
>JANMBW010000205.1:0-13331 GCA_031360565.1 Polaromonas sp. | reverse complement strand
GCGGCCCGACACATGGGACTGGAGATCAGCGGTGCACGGGTGGCGGTTCAGGGTTTTGGCAATGTGGGCGGCGTGGCGGGCAAACTCTTTGCCGAAGCTGGGGCGCGAGTGGTGGCGGTGCAGGATCACGGTGGAACGATTTATCGCGAAGCGGGACTGGATATTCCGTCGCTGCTCAAACACGTGGCAGACACTGGCAGCGTGGCCAACTTTCGCCCGGCTGAAGTCATTGCCGACGACGGCTTCTGGGACGTGCCCTGCGATATTTTGATTCCCGCCGCACTCGAGCAGCAAATAACCGCCAGCAATGCAGGACGCATCCAGGCGCGCCTGATCATCGAAGGCGCGAACGGGCCAACCACCCCCGCAGCGGACGACATTTTGCGGGACCGAAGCGTGTTGGTGGTGCCTGACGTCATCGCCAATGCCGGCGGTGTGACGGTGAGCTACTTCGAGTGGGTGCAGGATTTTTCAAGCTTCTTCTGGGATGAAGACGAAATCAATGCCCGGCTGGTGAAGATCATGAAGCACGCTTTTGCCGGAATCTGGGCCGTCGCGCAGGATCAGGGCGTCAGCTTGCGAACGGCCACCTTTATCGTGGCATGCCAGCGGATTTTGCACACGCGCGAGCTGCGTGGTCTGTATCCCTAGCCTAAGTAAGGCCTGCGAGAAATCAATTGATTTATTGCAGGGTTTCTTTAAGCGCGGCAGGCAGCGGCAAGGGCATCACCTCAATGCCCTCGTCCAGAAGTTCCATGGCTTCCCGTGCGCTGGTCTGGCCTCGGATGTTCCGGCTTTCGATGTCACCATAATGCATTCGACGCGCCTCCTCAGCAAACCGCTGACCCACATCTTCGGTATGCGCCATCAGGTGACGCAGGGCTTTCAAAAAGGCAGCCTGTTCTGCCGTGCCCGCACCGGGCGGCATCCGCATGGCACTCAGTTGGCCGGAGGCATCGGCCTCTCCGGGCGGGGCGGTGACATTCGGGTTTGAACCGACCTCTTGAACTGTCGACTCCGATGACATGCCGGGGAGTACCTGGACACCCAGATTGAGCCGTGGCGCCGTCGGCATTTTTTGAACCTGTCGGTCGCCACACATCGGGCATTCAACCTGGCCCTGCGCGAACTGGGACTGAAAAGCGTCCTCGGACGCGAACCAGCCTTCAAACGAATGCCGATAAGTGCACTGGAGATTCAGAACTTTCATGGCTCATTATCGGCGGCAAGCCGCGCAAAACTTATCCTGCTTCAAGACCCTGCTGACTGCCAGTCCAATGTCCACGCGCCAGACAAGACGTTTTGCAACCAGAGTGCACCGGTCAGCGTCTTGGCATCA
Source organism: Polaromonas sp. (assembly GCA_031360565.1). Classification (GTDB taxonomy): domain Bacteria; phylum Pseudomonadota; class Gammaproteobacteria; order Burkholderiales; family Burkholderiaceae_C; genus Polaromonas. Next base: position 11,992 of record JANMBW010000205.1, on the reverse strand, counting down.
GTGATCTGGCCGTTGAAACACCATAGACCCAGTTCTGACGGGGTGGCTGTAAATACTTCCAGAAACTCTCCAGCGTCCAGTTTGCGCTCGCCGAGTGCAAGTCCCCGTGCAAACCAGATGTCTATGAATTCGGTGGAATAGGAAATCACCGGATGCAGGACGCCCGCCTTGGCCCAATGTTGTGCGGTATAGCCGGTTTCCTCAAGTAACTCGCGTTGGGCGCAAGCCAGCGAGGCTTCACCGGCATCCAGCTTGCCAGCGGGAAACTCGATCATGACGGCACCCATGGGATAGCGGTACTGGCGCTCCATCACCAGCTGCCCGTCATCAAGTTGCGCAATGACCATCACCGCGCCAGGATGCACGATGTATTCGCGAGTAGCCTGACTGCCGTCCGGCAGCCGAACGCCGTCGCGCTTGGCGTGTAGAAAATCACCCCGCAAAACATCTTGAGACGACAGGGTTGTTTCAGTCAGGTGGGCACTGTCGCTGCCATTTTCGACATCCCGGTCCGTGCTGTTGGCGTGACTCATGCGCAGTGTTTCACACCTTGGTTTGACCCAGGAGTCCGCTTAACTTCCGAGCGACTTGACAATGCTGCTGATTGATTGCGCGCACAGGGTCATCAATCCGCCCGGAACGATGCCCAAAATCAGAATCAGTGCACCATTGATGGATAACACAACGCGCGCGTCAGTGGTCGCGGTGATAGCCACGTTTTGGTGAGCAGGCGGCGCCTCGAAATACATGACTTTGACAATTCTCAGATAGTAGAACGCGCCAATCAAAGACATGACCACTGCAAAGATGGCCAGCACCAGATAACTGGTTTGCTGCGAGGAAATCAGCGCCTGCAGCACCGAGAGCTTGGCATAAAAACCCACTAGCGGCGGCAAGCCCGCAAGGGAGAACATGCTGATGGCCATCACGCCAGCGTACAGCGGGCTGCGCTGGTTCAGGCCAGCCAGGTCATTGATTTCTTCTGACTCATGCCCCTCGCGCGCAAGCAGCATGATGATGCCGAACGCGCCCAGGGTCGTCAGCACATAGGTGATGGCATAAAACATCGCAGCACCATAGGCCGACTGGGTGTTGAGCTGGTTCCCATTGACCACGCCTGCGAGCAGACCGAGCAGCAAAAATCCCATTTGCGAGATGGTGGAAAAAGCCAGCATGCGCTTGAGGTTGGACTGGGCCACAGCGGCCAGATTTCCGATCAGCAATGAGCCAATCGCCAACAGGGCCAGCATCTGCTGCCAGTCAATGGCCAGCGGCAACAGACCTTCGACCAGCAGGCGAATGCAGATTGCAAAAGCAGCCAGCTGCGGGGCTCCACCAATCAACAGCGTGACGGCAGTCGGTGCGCCCTGGTAGACGTCTGGCAGCCACATGTGAAAAGGTACGGCACCGAGCTTGAAGGCCAGACCCGCAACGATAAACACCAGACCAAAGACCAGCACCTGATGCTTGACCTGGCGGCTCGCGATTGCGTTGAAGACCTCATTCAAATCCAGCGAACCTGTAGCGCCATACAGCATGGACAAGCCGTAGAGCAGAAAGCCCGAGGCCAGCGCACCAAGTACAAAATATTTCATGGCGGCTTCAGTCGCCGTGGCATTGTCCCGCCTGAGCGCGACCAGCGCGTAGCTCGACAAGGTCAGCAGCTCCAGGCCCATGTAGATCACCAGAAAATTGTGTCCGGAGATCATTACAAACATACCCAGCAGCGCGAACAAGCTGAGTGTAAAAAACTCGCCACCCCTCAACATATCCCTGGCCGCAGCGTAGGGGCGACCATAAACCAGAGTCACCATCAACGCGATGCTGGAAAAGCATTTCAGCCAATTGCCCATGGGGTCACTCACCACCATCTTGCTGAAGCCGTAAAAGGTCTCGCCACCAAGCGCGTAAGCAGCTTGCATCACAGCAATGACCGCCAGCGTGAGCAGACTCAGCACATAAGTCAGGGTGCGCTGTGGAGACTTAACGCCCAGATCCACCAGCGCAATCACGCAAGCCATGATCAGGAGCACGATCTCGGGATAAACCGAAATCCATGAGAGCTTGTCAATCATCTGATTTCTTTGGCAATTAGTTCAGTTTCGATCTGGCCACGTGCGTGAGCAGGTCGGCCACTGACGTGTTCATCACATCGGTGAACGGTTTGGGATAAATGCCCATGTACAACACGGCAATGGCCAGCAAGGCCAGCATCAGGAATTCACGGCTGTTGATGTCTACTAGGCCTTTGACATCGTCATTGGCAACCTGCCCGAGGTAGACGCGTTTGAACATCCACAGCGTGTAGGCAGCTCCGAAAATCAGCGCTGTAGCCGACGCCAGCCCAATCCAGAAGTTGAATTTGACGGCACCCAATATGACCATCCATTCTCCGACGAAGCCAGCCGTGGCCGGCAAGCCGCAGTTGGCCATTGCAAAAAACAGCGCGAACACTGTGAAGCGGGGCATGGTGTTGACCACCCCGCCGTAGCTGGCGATCTCTCGGGAATGCACCCGGTCATAGAGCACGCCAATGCACAAAAACATGGCCCCTGAGACAAAACCGTGTGCCAGCATTTGCACAATGCCGCCGGACACGCCGAGGTCGTTAAAGATGAAGAATCCCAGGGTGACAAACCCCATGTGCGCAACCGATGAATAGGCCACCAGTTTTTTCATGTCCTGCTGCACCATCGCCACCAGACCCACGTAAATCACTGCGGTTAGCGACAGGCCAATCATCAGCCAGGCCCATTCGCGCGCGGCATCTGGCGCTATGGGCAAAGAAAAACGCAGAAAGCCATAGGCGCCCAGCTTAAGCATGATGGCAGCCAGCACGGCAGAACCCCCTGTCGGAGCCTCGACGTGCACATCGGGCAGCCATGTATGCACCGGCCACATCGGCACTTTCACGGCGAACGCGGCAAAGAAGGCAAAAAACAGCAAGGTTTGCACCGTACTGCCCAGGGGAAGCCTGTGCCAGGTCAGGATGTCAAAGCTACCCCCTGACTTGTTGTAGAGAAAGATGAGCGCAACCAGCATCAGCAGCGAGCCCAGTAGCGTGTAGAGAAAAAACTTGAAAGCCGCGTAGATCTTGTTGGGTCCGCCCCAGATACCAATGATGAGGTACATCGGAATCAGCGTGGCCTCAAAAAAGACATAGAACAGCAAGCCGTCGAGTGCAGCAAACACCCCAATCATCAGACCGCTGAGAATCAGGAAGGAAGCCATGTACTGGTTGACGCGCGTGGTGATGGCTTCCCAGCTGGCAATGATCACCACCACGTTGATAAATGCGGTGAGCAACACGAACCACAGTGACAGACCGTCCACCCCAACGTGGTAGTTGACATTGAAACGCGCAATCCAGCCGCCCTTTTCAACAAACTGCATTGCGGAGGTGTCGAGCTTGAATCCGGAATAAAGCGGCAGCGTTACCAGAAAGCTGACGACCGCACCGATCAATGCAATCCATCGCACACTGCGTGCCTGCTCATCACGGCCAAGTGCCAGCAGTACCACGCCAAAAACAATTGGCGTCCATATCGCCAGGCTGAGCAATCCCATGAAATTCTTCCTGCTTGTTCTTATTTTTTATCGATTGAGCCAGACGAAGTACGTCATCAACACAAACACACCGATGATCATGCCAAACGCGTAGTGGTAGATGTAGCCCGACTGCAGACGACGCACCACGCCCGACACCCAGCCGACCAGCCTCCACGAACCATTGACCAGCGCACCATCAATCAGGCGCTGATCGCCGCCCTTCCAGAGCCCGTTACCCAAGGCGCGGGCACCGCGTGCCAATACGTTTTCATTGAACCAGTCGAGGTAGTATTTGTTGTCGAGCAGCGTGTAGAGGGGTTCGACCCGGCGCTTGATGGCCGCCGGCAGCGCCGGGTTGACCAGGTACAGGTAATACGCCAGCGCCACGCCTGCCACCGCCAGCCAGAAGGGCGCGGTTGACAAGCCATGAAGAGCCATTTGCGCGGGTCCATGAAACAGCTTGGAAAGTTCTGCCATGGCAGGATGACGGACCGGATCGACGATGATCGCGTCCCGGAAAAACGCGCCAAACAACATCGGCTCAATCGTGATGAATCCGATCACCACCGAAGGTATCGCCAACAAGATCAAAGGCAAAGTCACAACCCATGGCGATTCATGCGGCTTGGCATGCTCGGCATGCTCTGAATGGTGGCCGTGGTCGTCGTGGGCGGCATGACCGTGATGTGCGTCGTCTTGGTGGGCGTCAGGATTTTTATCGAAGCGCTCTTTGCCGTGAAACACCAGAAAGTACAGACGAAACGAGTAAAACGCCGTCACAAACACGCCTGCCATCACCGCAAAATAAGCAAACCCTGCACCCGGCAGGTGGCTTTCATGCACCGCCTCAATGATGCTGTCCTTGGAATAAAAACCCGCAAACAAGGGCGTACCAATCAGAGCCAGCGAGCCCAGCAGGGAAGTGATCCATGTGATCGGCATGTACTTGCGCACTCCGCCCATCCAGCGAATATCCTGGTTGTGGTGCATACCCAGAATCACCGAGCCCGCCGCCAGAAACAGCAGGGCCTTGAAGAAGGCATGCGTCATCAAGTGGAAAACCGCGACCGAATAGGCCGAAGCCCCAAGGGCCACCGTCATATAGCCCAGCTGTGAGAGCGTTGAATAGGCGACCACCCGCTTGATGTCGTTCTGGATGATGCCCAGAAATCCCATGAAAAGCGCTGTGATGGCACCTATCACCATGATGAAGCTGAGCGCCGTGTCGCTGAGTTCGAACAGCGGCGACATACGTGCCACCATAAAAATTCCGGCGGTGACCATGGTTGCAGCGTGAATCAGTGCCGAAATAGGCGTGGGGCCTTCCATTGAGTCAGGCAACCAGACATGCAGCGGAAACTGGGCCGACTTGCCCATGGCGCCGATAAACAGGCAAATGCAGATGACGGTGATCAGCATCCAGTCGGTACCGGGCAGACTCAGCCTGGTCAGGGCATCCGCCTTGGCGAAAGCTTCTGCGTAGTTGAGCGTGCCAGCGTAAGCGGCTATCAGACCAATGCCAAGAATGAAACCAAAGTCACCCACACGGTTGACCAGGAAGGCCTTCATGTTGGCAAAGATAGCGCTAGGTTTGTTGTAGTAAAAGCCAATCAGCAAATACGACACCAGACCAACGGCTTCCCAGCCAAAGAAAAGCTGCAGCATGTTGTTGCTCATGACCAGCATCAACATCGCAAAGGTAAACAGCGAGATATAGCCGAAAAAGCGGTTGTAGCCGTCTTCTTCATCCATGTAGCCGATGGTGTAAATGTGCACCATGAGGGAGACGAAGGTCACCACACACATCATCATGGCCGTGAGACCGTCGACCAGAAAGCCAACTTCCATTTTGAGCGTGCCCACCGTCATCCAGGTGTAAAGCGTCTCGTTAAAACGGGCCCCATCCATGGCCACGCTTTTGAGGGTCCAGGCCGACAGCACAAAAGCCAGCAACACACCCAAAATGGTCAGGGTATGGGAGATCCGGCGACCCAGCACATTGCCGCCAAAAGCGGTGCCCCACACGCCGGCCAGAATGGCCCCCGCCAAAGGAGCAAGGGGAACTGCCAGCAGGGTTGCGGCAGACAGGGTTTGACTCATGGTTGAACCGCCGGGTGGGCCGCCCGCGTGGGGAGCAGCAAATAAACGAAATGAGGTGCATGAGGGCTCATTTTTCAGCCCTGGAGCGTGTTGAGTTCGTCGACGTTGATACTGGATTTGTTCCGGAACAGCAGCACCAAAATAGCCAGGCCGATGGCGGATTCCGCCGCAGCAACCGTCAAGATAAAGAACACAAAAATCTGGCCCGCCATATCGTTGAGGTAATACGAGAAGGCCACAAAATTCATGTTGACTGCGAGCAACATCAACTCGATCGCCATCAGCAAAATAATCAAGTTTTTCCGGTTGAGAAAAATCCCGATCACCGACAGTGCAAACAGCATGGCACCGAGCGAAAGAAAATGTCCGAGCGTGAGCGTCATGGCAATTTTTCTCCCGCAGGAGCAATGTCAAGCGGCGCAGCCACTGCAGACTTCATCTTGACCAGAGTGACCCGGTCAGCCCGCTTGACCCGGATCTGATCGGCCGGGTTTTGATACTTGGAGTCTTTGCGCTCGCGCAGGGTCAGCGCAATTGCCGCGATGATGGCCACCAGCAAAATCACAGCGGCAACTTCCAGTGGATAGAGGTATTCGGAGTACAGAATCTTGCCAAGTTCTTTGGTATTGGAAACCTGGGCCCCGATTTGGCCAGCCGCCGTTGCAGCAACTGGCGGCTCCCTGAAGCCGCCCATCAACACATAGGACATCTCCAGTGCTATCACTGCCCCCACGCTTCCCGCCAGCGGAAAATGTTTCCAGAATCCCTGGCGCACGCCGTCAAGGTTGATATCGAGCATCATCACCACAAACAGGAAAAGCACCATCACGGCACCGACATAGACCAGCACCAAGGTGATGGCCAGGAACTCGGCCTTGAGCAGAATCCAGATCGCAGCAGCCTGAAAAAAAGCCAGCACCAGAAAAAGCGCAGCATGCACCGGATTTCGCGCCGTGATGACGCGAAATGCCGCAAAAAGCAGCAGTGCAGCGAAAACATAAAAAAGGCCTGATTTAGCGTCCATGTTGTCCTGGATTCCTTCGATTGGCGATGGCTAATGCGCGAAGCTCAGCGAAATTTGGCATCGGCAGCCCGGCTCCGCGCAATGTCAGCCTCATAGCGATCGCCAACCGCCAGCAGCATTTCCTTGGTGAAGTACAAATCGCCGCGCTTCTCACCGTGGTACTCGAAGATGTGCGTCTCCACGATGGAATCGACCGGGCAGCTTTCTTCACAGAAACCGCAAAAAATACACTTGGTCAGGTCGATGTCGTATCGCGACGTGCGACGGCTTCCGTCGTCGCGCACATCGGACTCGATGGTGATCGCCATGGCAGGACACACTGCCTCGCACAATTTGCAGGCGATACAGCGCTCTTCACCGTTTTCATAGCGACGCAAGGCATGCAAGCCCCGAAAACGTGGGCTCTGCGGGGTCTTTTCTTCAGGGAACTGAACCGTGATCTTGCGCTTGAACATGTACTTGCCAGTCAGGGCCATGCCCTTGAATAGCTCGGTGAGCATGAAGCTAGAAACGAAATCTTTTACAGAAGTAGCGGCGGACATATCAGTTTCCTGCAATGAAGGGGCGCGGAAGGTGACGCATCAATCCAGCAGGGGCCGCGGAACCGGCTTTGCCGGACCGCAGGCGCAGCGGCACCCTCGGGGGGCAGAGCGCTACACGAAGTGAGCAAACGTGGGGGCCCATGCTATTTCCAGATGTTGTAAGGCGTCTGCATCCAGGCCCCGACGACCACCAGCCAGACAAGCGTGACAGGTATAAAAATCTTCCAGCCCAAACGCATGATCTGGTCATAGCGAAAGCGTGGAAAAGTGGCGCGTACCCATAGGAACATGGTGACCACCACAAACGACTTGATGCCCAGCCAGATCCAACCCGGAATCCAGTTAAACAATTCGCTGTCGATCGGAGACAACCAGCCACCCAGAAAAAGAATGACGCACAGCACCGACATCAAGATCATGTTGGCGTATTCGGCCAGGAAGAACATGGCAAATGCCATGCCGGAATACTCGACCATGTGGCCAGCCACAATCTCGGACTCGCCCTCAACCACATCAAACGGATGACGGTTGGTTTCAGCCAGCCCCGAGATGAAAAACACCACGAAGACCGGGAGCAGCGGCAGCCAGTTCCACGAAAGAAAATTGAGTCCCACGCCCGCTGCCATGCCCTTGCTCTGACCCACGACGATGTCCGTCATATTCAGACTGGCGGAGACCATGAGCACAATCACCAGGCAAAAACCGATGGCGATTTCATAGCTCACCATTTGAGCGGACGCGCGCATGGCGCCCAGGAAAGCGTATTTGGAGTTGGAGGCCCAGCCAGCGATGATGACGCCGTAAACCTCTAAGGAAGTGATGGCCATCAAAAACAGCAAGCCGGCATTGATGTTGGCCAGCGCAATGTCGGGTCCAAAGGGCACCACTGCCCAGGCGGCCAATGCCGGCATGATGGTCATGATCGGGCCCAGCACAAACAGGCCCTTGCTGGCTGCGGTCGGAATGATGATTTCCTTGGTGAGCAGCTTCAGTGCATCGGCTATGGGCTGCAGCAAGCCAAACGGGCCCACTCGATTGGGACCCAAGCGGATCTGGGTAAAGCCAATCGCCTTGCGCTCCCACAAGGTGAGATAGGCGACACAACCCATGAGCGGTAGCAGAACACACACAATTTTGATCAATGCCCACAGCACGGGCCAAACCGTAGTCGGCCAGGCGCCGCCCATCAAGCCCTGGCCGAAACCGTAGAAGGTGTCAATCATGCCGCCACCTCTTCAGGTGAAGAGGCCACGCTCGCAAGCTGACGGGCATCTGCCGTCAACTGGAGTGACGACGCGCGCCTGACCAGGCCATCGAGCTGATAGATATTCGCCACGCACGGCGCTGCAGTGGCTGCAGCAGGCAAGGCTATCAGGGAGATGGTCGCCTGGCTGGCATTACCGGGCTTGTCGAGCGCCACTTGCGCCTCGCCGGCATCCGGAACCTGCTTGAGCACATCTTGCGAAGATTCAAAATCAAAACCCGGAAGACCAAGCAGGTTAGCCAGCACACGCAGGACCTTCCAGGCCGGTCGGGTTTCAGCCAATGGCTTGACGACCGCGTGAAAGCTCTGCACCCGGCCTTCCGCATTGATAAAAGTCCCCGATGTCTCAGTGAAGGGCGCAATGGGCAGCAACACATCGCTAAAACCCATGTTGGCTTTAAAAGGACTGAGCGTCACGACCATCTGCGCGGCATGGAGGGCATCTTTGGCCTTGGGACCGGGCGCCGAATCAAATTCGGGTTCAGTGTTCAGCAGAATCACCGCCTTGACTTGGCCATTCAGCATCTGGCCTGCATGCATGCCGCTGCCACTGGGCATGGCGCCAACCCATTGCGCGCCGACCGTATTGGCCGCTTCGGTCAGGTATCCGACCGTCGCGCCAGTTTTCTGTCCAATCCAATTAGCCAGTTCAAAAAGAGTGGAAGCGTTGGCATGGTGGGCAGCGGCGTTACCCAGCAAGATAGCTTTTCGTTCGCCACCCATCAACGATTTGGCGACGGCCTTGGCAAAATCCGACGCCTGTCCTGCAGCCGGCGCTGCTAGACCCTGCTCCAGCGCTACGGCGGCCGCCACATCGGCGAGCGACTGGGCCCAGGCATCGGGTCCGGTCACCTGTGCGTGCTTGACCGGCATGGCCCAAGCGTCTGACGAGCTCAACTCTACTACTGAATTGATAGCATTGACCACGCATCCGGAGCGGGCTGCCTGCCGAATCCGCTGTGCAAACAAGGGGTGGTCCTTGCGCAGATTAGAACCCACCACCAGCACGCGTTGCAACTTTGAAAGCGACGCAACCGACCTGCCCAACCAGCGAACCGACGCGCCTGCTGAAAACTCTGCATGCCGCAGACGGTAGTCAATGCTGCCACTGCCCAGTCCACGCATCAGAGAGGCGGCAAGATGGAGTTCTTCAAGGGTGCTGTGCGGGCTGACCAGCGCACCGACGCTGTCTGCGCCATGGTCGGCTTTGATCTGCTGCAGACCATTTGCCACATACTCCAGTGCCGTTTGCCAATCCACGGTTTTCCACTCGCCGCCCTGCTTGAGCATGGGACTGAGCAAACGCTCGTCGCTGTTCAAAGCCTCGTAGGAAAAACGGTCACGATCGGCGATCCAGCATTCATTGACCGCCTCGTTTTCCAGGGGCAGTACGCGCATGACCCGATTGCCCTTGACCTGAACGATCAGGTTGGCGCCAGTCGAGTCGTGCGGGCTCACCGACTTACGGCGCGACAGTTCCCAGGTTCGGGCGCTGTAGCGGAAAGGCTTGCTGGTCAATGCGCCCACCGGGCAAATATCGATCATATTGCCCGACAGCTCGGAGTCCACCGACATGCCGACAAAGGTTTCGATTTCGGCGTGTTCGCCGCGATTCGACATGCCCAGCTCCATCACACCGGCGACTTCCTGTCCAAAGCGCACGCAGCGCGTGCAATGGATGCAGCGGCTCATCTCCTGCATCGAAATCAGCGGTCCCACGTCCTTGTGAAACACCACGCGTTTTTCTTCCTGGTAGCGAGACTCGCTGCTGCCATATCCCACCGCCAGATCTTGCAGCTGGCATTCACCACCCTGGTCGCAAATGGGGCAGTCAAGCGGATGGTTGATCAGCAAGAACTCCATCACGCCTTTTTGGGCCTTGATGGCTTTGTCGTTCTTGGTATGAACCACCATGCCCTGGGTCACAGGTGTGGCACAGGCCGGCATGGGCTTGGGCGCTTTTTCCACATCGACCAGGCACATGCGGCAGTTCGCCGCAATCGACAACTTCTTGTGATAGCAGAAATGCGGAATGTAGGTGCCGGCTTTTTCAGCCGCATGCATGATCGTGCTGCCTTCAAGCACGTCCACCTTCTGGCCGTCGAGTTGGATTTCAACCATATGTTTTATTGATGCGTTCAGACCGCTTGGGGCTGAGCTGCCTTGTTAGGAATCATGGCTTCGAACTCATGACGGAAATGCTTGATCATCGCGCGCACGGGCATGGCTGCAGCATCACCCAGCGCGCAAATGGTGCGCCCCTGGATGTTGTCAGCAACGGAATTGAGCAGATCCAGATCGGTCTGTTTGCCTTGGCCAGTGTGGATGCGGTCCACCATGCGCCACAACCAGCCCGTCCCTTCACGACAAGGAGTGCACTGGCCGCACGATTCGTGCATGTAGAAGTACGACAGGCGCTTGAGAGACTCGACCATGCAACGGCTGTCGTCGAGCACGATCACGGCGCCAGACCCCAGCATGGACCCGGCTTTGGCAATCGAGTCGTAGTCCATGGTGCATTCCATCATGATGGCGGCCGGCAACACGGGTGCAGACGAGCCGCCCGGAATTACGGCCTTCAGCGTGCGACCCTTGCGAACACCGCCAGCGAGTTCCAGCAGCTTGGCAAATGGCGTCCCCAGCGGCACCTCATAGTTACCGGGCAACTCCACATCGCCGGATACAGAATAAATTTTGGTACCGCCGTTGTTGGGCTTACCGCATTCGAGGTAAGCCTGACCACCGTTGCGAATGATCCAGGGCACCGCCGCAAAAGTTTCGGTATTGTTGATAGTTGTCGGCTTGCCGTACAAACCAAAGCTGGCAGGAAACGGTGGCTTGAAGCGGGGCTGGCCCTTTTTGCCTTCCAGCGATTCGAGCAAGGCAGTTTCTTCGCCGCAGATGTAGGCGCCGAAGCCATGCGCGGCATGAAGTTGAAAGCTGAACGCGCTGCCTAAAATATGTTCGCCAAGCAGGCCCGCAGCGCGCGCCTCTTCCAGTGCTTCCTCGAAGCGATGGTAAGTTGAAAAAATTTCACCGTGGATGTAGTTGTAGCCTACGCTGATCCCCATCGCGTAAGCGGCAATGGCCATGCCTTCAATCACGCTGTGCGGGTTGTATTGCATGATGTCGCGGTCCTTGCAGGTACCGGGCTCGCCTTCGTCCGAGTTACAGACCAGGTATTTTTGACCGGGGAACTGGCGCGGCATGAAGCTCCACTTCAACCCAGTCGGAAAACCGGCACCACCACGACCGCGCAGTCCGCTGGCCTTGACTTCGGCAATCACCTGATCCGGCGTCATACCCGCTGCTGGAGCGGCGTCAGGTGTCGTGGCGTCACCCTGCGCCAAAATTTTTCGCAATGCCTGGTAGCCGCCGCGAGCTTCGTAGTCCTTCAAGCGCCAATTGCTGCCATTCAAATCTGCCAAGATTTGCGGGCTGATGTGCCGCCCATGAAAACAGCTCTGAACGCCTGTCGCCGCAAACTGCGCCAACACACTTTGCGCTGCGCCG
>JANMBW010000196.1:0-5723 GCA_031360565.1 Polaromonas sp. | reverse complement strand
CGCTTCAAGGCCAACGAGCGCGCTTATGTGGATGAATGGCCGATGACCGAAGACCAGAAGCAGGCCGTGCTCACGCAGGACCTGAACAAGGCGATTTCGCTGGGCGGCAACATTTACTTCCTCGCCAAGTTGGGCTCCACGCACGGCAAGAGCTTTCAGCAGATGGCGGGCAGCATGACCGGTATGACCGAAGACGAATACCGCAACATGATGGTGGCTGGAGGTCGTTCGGTTGAAGGAAACCGTGTGGTGGGCGAAAACGGCACGGCGCAAGCGCAGAACCAGCCGCAAGGCCGGGCAGGACAGAAAGCGACTGTTTGACATGGCAAAAATCAGCGCCAGCGTCTACACCTCCCATGTTCCTGCCATTGGCGCAGCGATAGATCTGGGTAAAACCACCGAGCCTTATTGGCAGCCGGTGTTCAAGGGCTACGAGTACTCCAGACACTGGATGAAAGAAAACCAGCCCGACGTGATCTTTCTGGTCTTCAACGACCACGCCACCGCTTTCAGCCTGGACATGATTCCCACTTTTGCAATCGGCACCGCGGCGTCCTACCAGCCAGCTGACGAAGGCTGGGGCCCGCGTCCGGTACCGGTGGTGCAGGGTCACCCAGAACTCGCGGCGCACATTGCGCAGTCGGTCATCCAGCAGGACTTCGACCTGACCATCGTCAACAAAATGGACGTTGACCATGGCCTGACCGTGCCCTTGTCCCTGATGTGCGGTCAGCCGCCCGCATCTGACTTTCGCTGGCCTTGCCCGGTCATTCCGTTTGCAGTCAACGTGGTGCAGTACCCTGTCCCGTCAGGCCAGCGCTGTCTGAATCTCGGCAAAGCCATTCGCAAGGCGATCGAGACTTTCGACGACGACCTAAAGGTGCAGATCTGGGGCACGGGCGGTATGAGCCACCAGCTGCAGGGTCCGCGCGCCGGCTTGATCAACCGGGAGTTTGACGCATCTTTCATGGACCGCATGATTGGCGACCCCGAAGGACAGGCCGGTGTGCCCCATATCGACTATGTGCGAGAGGCCGGTAGCGAGGGGATAGAGCTGGTCATGTGGTTGATTGCGCGCGGTGCCATGTCGGATCTCAACGGTGGTCCGGCTCCTGTCGTCAAGCACCGCTTCTACCATGTGCCGGCGTCCAATACGGCGGTCGGCCACTTGATTCTGGAAAACCAATAACTTTGCGGGACAGACCTTTAGCTCTGTCCCCAACTGGAGATTACTGTGAGCAAAACCATTCAAGTCGCGCTGGCCGGTGCCGGCGCTTTCGGCATCAAGCATCTCGACGGCATCAAGAACATTGACGGCGTGGAGGTGGTGTCGCTGATCGGCCGCGAGCTCGGTAAGACCCGGGAGGTCGCCGCCAAATACGGTATAGGCCACGTCACCACGGATCTGGCTGAGAGCCTCGCCTTGGCTGAGGTGGATGCCGTGATCTTGTGCACGCCGACGCAAATGCATGCCAGTCAGACCCTTGCCTGCCTGAAAGCGGGTAAACATGTGCAGGTCGAAATTCCGCTTGCTGACACGCTTGAAGGTGCCCAAGCCGCGGTAGCCCTCGCGCAAAGCAGCGGGCTGGTAGCCATGTGCGGCCATACCCGGCGCTTTAACCCCAGCCACCAGTATGTGCACCAGAAAATTCAGGCGGGCGAGTTCAACATTCAGCAAATGGATGTGCAGACTTATTTCTTCCGCCGTACCAATATCAATGCGATGGGTCAGGCCCGCTCATGGACCGACCACTTGCTTTGGCACCATGCCGCGCATACCGTCGACCTGTTTGCCTACCAATGCGGCAGCCCCATCGTTCAGGCCAACGCCGTACAGGGGCCGATTCATCCGGGGCTGGATATTGCCATGGACATGAGCATCCAGCTCAAGGCGGCCAACGGCGCAATTTGCACGCTCTCCCTAAGCTTCAACAACGATGGACCCCTGGGGACTTATTTCCGCTACATTGGCGACAGCGCGACGTACCTGGCCCGTTACGATGACCTTTTTACGGGCAAGGAAGAAAAAATCGATGTCAGCGGGGTGGATGTTTCGATGAACGGCATTGAACTTCAGGACCGCGAGTTTTTTGCCGCCATTCGTGAAAATCGCGAACCCAATAGCAGCCTGGTCAAGGTCATGCCTTGCTATGAAGTACTGCACCAGCTTGAACAGCAATTGAACGCTTGATTGAGTCCCTTAACTAATTACGCCACACCATGACCATGCCTACCCGCCAGCTCGGCTCTTTCAACGTCAGCGCGATCGGCCTGGGCTGCATGAACCTGAGCCACGCCTATGGCGCACCGGTTTCCAGCGAGCAGGGTGAGCGCGTCTTGCTCGCCGCGCTGGACGCCGGTGTGACGCTGTTTGACACCGCAGCGCTGTATGGCTTTGGCGCCAACGAAACTTTGGTGGGCAAGGTCATGAAGCCACACCGCAGCAAGTTCACGCTGGCCAGCAAATGCGGTATGCAAGGTGTGGATGTGGCGGGCGATGGCAAGTTGCTGCGAGTGATCGATGGGCGGCCTGCCACCTTGCAAAAAACCTGCGAAGACAGCCTGCGCCGCCTGCAAACCGATGTGATTGACCTGTATTACCTGCACCGCTGGGACAAGTCGGTTCCCATTGAAGACAGCGTGGGCGCCCTGGCAGACATGGTGCGCAAGGGCCATGTTCGCAGCATCGGTTTGTCAGAGGTTTCCGCTGCCACCTTAAGGCGTGCGCATGTCGTTCACCCTATCGCTGCGGTGCAGACTGAGTACTCCCTGTGGACACGCAATCCCGAGATTGCCGTGCTGGATGCCTGCCGTGAACTGGGTGTGACATTTGTCGCCTTTAGCCCAGTCGGTCGGGGGTTTTTATGTGGCCAGTTGACCGATGTGGCGACGCTGGATGCCAAAGACATTCGCCGGCTCATGCCGCGATTTGCGCCTGACACCTATGCGGCCAACATGCAGCTGTTGCCGGCTTTCAATGCTGTCGCCGATGAGGTCGGTTGCAGCCCTTCCCAGCTGGCCATCAGCTGGTTGTTGCACCGGGCGCCGCACATCATCCCGATTCCCGGCACGACCAGCGTGGCGCACCTGCTCGATGATCTGGGCGCAGTGCACATCAGTCTGACAAACGATGTGCTGGTTCGGCTCGAGGAGCTGATCAACCCCCAGACTGTTGTGGGTTCGCGCTACAACGCGCAAGGTAACGCTGAAGTCGATACCGAAGATTTCTAAATTCGTATTCAGGGGCCCGTGGGGGGCAACCCTGCAAACACTCCCTGGCCGCAGGAAGTTACCAAGTCCTAGGGCTACTCTCCTACAAGCCTCCTTGCCTTTGCCTGACCACTGTGCCTGGACCACTGAAACACCATCGGTTGACGTGTTGAGGAGGGTCCAAGCGCAAAGCGCCTAGCCTCCTCAGCCAGTCCGCAAACCCTTGTGGATTGCTTTTCAACTGCTGCAAGAGGACTTCAATTATGGCCAATGAAAACGATTTGAATATCAATCCGACCCGCCAGGATGCTCGCATCTTCTCCCGGACCGAGCGCCGAGACGACACTTCTTCCGATGTGTTGGAATCGCGCCTTGGTGAGGGTCGGCAAGAAGAAGATGGTCACGACGACGTGATCGATACCCTGAACAACTTGCTTGAATGTTGCCATGACGGTGAATATGGCTTCAGAGCTTGCGCCGAACACATCGAATCGCGGGAACTCCAAAGTCAGCTGAGCCGCCGCGCAGAAAGTTGCAAGGCAGCCGCTGACGAGCTTCAGGCTTTGATCGAGCAAATGGGCGGTGAAGCTGAATCAGGTGGCTCGGCCAGTGGGGCCCTGCATCGGGGTTGGGTTTCCGTCAAGGGAACGCTCAGCGGCTACAGCGATTACGCCATGATGGACGAATGTGAGCGTGGTGAAGATGTAGCCCTGGCGCAGTACCGCAAGGCGCTCAAGCAGGACTTGACGCCTGAGGCGAGGTTGCTAGTCGAGCGTCAGGCTCGGGGCGTTCAGATCAATCATGATGAGATCAAGGCCATGCGCGACGCGATCAAGGAAAACCGTTAAGCGCATTTTGATCGACAGCTAAGTTTTTTGCCGGCGCTCGAGGCTCGGCGGACCAGGGGGCGGCTACTCAGCCGCCCCTTTTTTTCTGCCTGAACGGGGTGCTGCCTTGCGGGATGAGCTATTGCCGCAAACGGCTACCGCAGTCGACCTGAGCATCCAGTTGCCTGCCTTGGCCTGAATAGTCGCTGTCGGTAACTTTGCAACCCGAGTGCTTTTCTATCGCATCGAGCTGAGCCGCCCGGCTGTTTGGATCGGTTGACAGGGGCCGCTTGCTGTCGATGGCGGTGGCGGTCCAGGTGCTGGCTGTGAGCGGTGCCACCTGGAAAGCGGCATTTGCCGTCGTGTGAACAAAAGTATTGACGGTGTGAGGGGCCTTAGGATGGTCCTGCAATGCACAGGCACTGAGACTGACTCCCAACCACGCTCCGACCAACGCCGTCCAGACTTTCATGACGGCCTGTGGATGGGGCCGGCAAGCCTATCGGTCGCGTTGAACCAAGATAATGGCAGCGATGCGGGCCAAGGCGCTAATTTGGGTGCTGGAACGTGCGGTGGCGCTTTCGGAAGCTTGGAATCGGGGCAGCCACACAGCAGACCCGATGTAATGACCATCAGCAGCATAAGTTTCATGGCGTTTCCTGAGGCAAGCAGCTTGGGTAAATGTCATGATAGCCACTGGACAGCGCACTAGCCAGTCCCGGCGATAACTTTGCGGTTCGCGCCTACAGACTTTGATGGAAGCGCAGAAAGGGCGCTTTCGGGTTTGTACTGGCCTGCCGGAATATTCTTCACCGCATAATATTTTTAAACTTAACCAGGAGCCTTTCATGCAAACACGTCGCCATGTCAACCGCCTTTCTCTTGCTGCCCTTACGCTGGCTGCCTCTGCGGCTGTAGTCGGTTTTTCAGGTTGCAGCATGATGGCGCCGCCATCGAACCTGGTGGCATTGACCACCCAGCTTCGGGGTGACAACGAGGTACCGCCCAAACCCGGTCCGGGGACCGGCTCGGTCGACGCCGTTTTCAACAAGTCCACCAATCTGCTGCGCTGGAAGGCCAACTACGCAGGCCTGAGCGGTCCCGTTACCGCCGCGCATTTTCATGGACCGGCAGCAGTAGGTGCCAATGCCGGAGTCGTGCTGGGCTGGCAAGCACCTATCAGCAACGGCATGGAGGGCAGTGCCACCCTGACCCCGGCTCAGGCGGCTGATCTGTTGGCAGGACGCTGGTACGCCAACCTTCATACGGCAGCAAATCCTGGCGGTGAGATACGCGGCCAGATGACCGTTCGCAACTGATGAATTGGTTGCAAGCACGCGGGCCGGGCTTTCTGATTGCTACGATTTATATAGCATAAAAAGCTTGTTTCACGTGGGATAGAGCCTGGTTTCATCATGAAACCAGGCTTTTTTGCTTATAAGTCGGGTCTCGCGAAATTTTTCTACTGGTAGGCCACGGTATAGCGCTGGCCTTTGTAGTTGAGCACCGCCGATTTGGGCCGGATTCGCTCCAGCAACAGATCGGTCGCGACTTTCTCGCCTTCGCGAAATACCTGACCGTTGATGACGAGCATGCGGTAGGCCGGGCTGTCCGAATAGGTCGAGCCGCTGATCACCAGTTTGGGCAACGCGAGTCGGGCATCTGCCGGAAGCTCCGCCAGTTCAG
>JANMBW010000185.1:0-2926 GCA_031360565.1 Polaromonas sp. | reverse complement strand
CGCCCCGGCGCAGTATGCTGCGGGCAAATCCAGTGCAGCGGCGGTGCCCATAGCCCGGCTGGACGCCTTGGCCCAGACCGACCGACGCGATGAAATGCGAAAGGAGGTGAGCCAAGCCCGCTTGCTGCTGGCGCGCTGGGTCGGCAGCAGTGCCACAGCGACCAATCCGCTGGCCAGCGAATCGCCCTCTTTTAAGGTTGACGCCTCCGCCCTGCGCGCCAACATCGAGCGCAGCCCTGACATCGCACTGCTCACCCCACAGCGCAACGTGGCGCAGGCCGAGGTCCGCGAAGCCGATGCAGCGAAGGTGGGCGACTGGGGTTGGGGCGTGAGTTATGGCCGTCGTGGGCAAGGCTATGGCGACCTGGTATCCGTGCAGCTGACGTTCGAGCTGCCACTGGCGCCAAACGAGCGCCAGCAGCCTCTGGTACGTGCCAAGCAAAAAGAATTGGAGCGGCTCAACGCTGAACGGGAAGACCTGGTCAGAAAGCAAACCCAGGAACTCGACAGCTTGCTGGCTGAACTGGATGAAATCCGCAGCAAGCTGACCCGCCTGACAACCGAAGCCCAGCCGCTCGCCGCACAGCGCAGTGCGCTGACGCTGGCTGCGTATGAGAGCGGTCGCGACACATTGAGTGCCGTGCTCGATGCCCGCAAACAACAAACCGAACTTTCGTTGCGTGCACTCGAGTTACAGGGCAAACAGGCTGCGGTTCAGTGGCGCTTAAACACCTTCATTGCAGAGTGACACCATGCGCAAAAATAGTCTTCTCATCAGTGCCCTTGCAGCAGTTGTCGTTCTGGCAGGAACCGCCTACGGTTTCTACCAAATAGGACTGCAGCGCGCAGCCACGCCGGTCACGCTGTCGTCGCCAGCCACTGCAGCAGTGAACCCGCAAAGCAGCATCGCCGCGGGTGAAGCCGCCACGCGCAGGCATATTCAGGCAGGCCTCAAAGCCGGTGACATCGACCCCGCCAATGGCGAGCGCGTCATGTATTACCACGACCCCATGGTGCCTGGCAAACGCTTTGACACGCCCGCCAAATCACCCTTTATGGACATGATGCTGGTGCCGGTTTACAGCGGCGCGGCGGGCAGCGACAGCAGCAACGTGACGGTGAGCCCCCGGGTGCAGCAAAACCTGGGGCTGCGTACCGCTGAAGTTGTGAAAGGTTCGCTCGAAACGCAACTGCAGGCGATCGGCAATATCGCCTGGAATGAACGCGACCAATCCCTGGTACAGGCACGTGCAGCCGGCTTTATCGAGCGTTTGCATGTGCGCGCCAGCTTCGACACCGTCAAGGCGGGACAAGCTTTCGCCGACCTGTACGTGCCGGAATGGGTGGCGGCGCAGCAGGAGTATCTGGCCGTTCGAAAAGCCGCCGGCGACGATGCCGCGCTGGTCGCCGCCGCCCGCCAGCGCATGCTGCTGCTCGGCATGTCTGACGCACAGGTGGCGCGCGTTGCCTCCACGGGCATCGCCCAGCCACGCATCGCACTGACTGCACCCACCAGCGGCGTCGTGGCCGAGCTGATCGCCCGCCAGGGAATGACGGTGACGCCTGGGATGACGCTGGCGCGCATCAACGGCATCGCCACAGTGTGGGCACTGGCGAATGTGCCGGAGAGCCAGGCCGCCCTGTTGCAAAAAGGCAGTCTCGTCGAAGGACGCAGCCCCGGTTCTGCAGGCACGGTTTTCAGTGGCCGCGTCGAGGCGCTGCTGCCCGACGTGGACCCCGCGACCCGCACATTGAAAGCCCGGATAGTGTTGAACAACGCGGGCGGTGCGCTCTCGCCGGGCATGGCAGTGACCCTGAAATTTGCCGATCCCCGCCGCTCGCCTGCACTGCTGGTGCCCACCGAAGCCATCATCGCCACCGGGCAGCGTACCGTCGTGATGTTGGCCGAAGACGGCGGTCGTTACCGGCCCGTCAATGTAGAAACGGGCGTGGAGTCGGCCGGGCAGACCGAGATCAAAAAAGGCCTGTCTGCAGGCCAACGCGTTGTGGTGTCGTCGCAATTTTTGATCGATTCGGAAGCCAGCCTGAAGGGCGTCGAAGCACGGCTCAACAACACCACCCAATCGACTGCCACGCCAACCGCTGTGAAACACCAAGGCGAGGCCAAGGTCGAAGCGATCAATGCCGACGGTGTGACGCTGTCGCACGGCCCCATCGCTTCGGCCGGATGGAACAGCATGACGATGGCCTTTCAGCCACCCGTTGGCGGTCTTCCACGCAATGTCGCGGTTGGCGATAGGGTGCAATTTGAATTTGTGTTGCCCAAAGATGGTGAGCCGACCCTCACGCAAATCGGCCCTGTTGCCACTGCGCCAGCAGCTGCACCCGCCAAAGGGGCCGCCAAGTGATCGCGGCACTGATTCGCTGGTCTCTTGTCAACCGCTTCCTGGTGCTGCTGGCCACCGTGATGGTGGCAGCATGGGGCGTCTGGGCAGTGCAACAGACGCCGCTCGACGCGCTACCGGATCTGTCGGACGTGCAGGTCATCATTCGCACACCCTACCCCGGCCAGGCGCCCCGCATCGTAGAAAACCAGGTCACCTACCCGCTGACCACCACCATGCTGTCGGTGCCTGGCGCAAAAACAGTTCGTGGCTATTCCTTTTTCGGTGACTCGTTTGTTTACGTGCTGTTCGAAGACGGTACCGACCCCTACTGGGCGCGGTCCCGGGTGTTGGAATATTTGAACCAGGTGCAATCCCGGCTGCCGCCTTCGGCCAAGCCTGCGCTCGGACCCGATGCCACTGGCGTGGGCTGGATCTACAGCTACGCACTGATCGACCGCAGCGGCAAGATGGACGCAGGCCAGCTGCGCGCGCTGCAAGACTGGTTCTTGAAGTACGAGCTGAAAACCGTGGCCAACGTGGCCGAGGTCGCGTCCGTCGGCGGCATGGTGCGCCAGTAC
>JANMBW010000176.1:0-2987 GCA_031360565.1 Polaromonas sp. | reverse complement strand
TGGGATTGATCGTGGTGTTGACAACGGTTCCGCTGTTCGCATCCATTCTTAGAATTCCCTTTTCAATCATTGCCCCGGTTATTGTGGTGATTTGCGCCATTGGTGCCTACACCGTACACAGCGCCATGCTGGACATCTGGTTGATGATGGTGTTTGGTGTCGTGGGATATCTGTTCAAGAAGCTCGATTACCCGTTAGCACCCCTGGTGCTTGCGTTGGTGTTGGGTGACAAGGCCGAAGACTCCTTCCGGCAAGCCATGCTGGTCTCGCAGGGAAATCTGTCCATCATGTGGTCTAACCCGCTGGTGGGAAGCATCACTGCGCTGGCCCTGATTTTGCTGTTCTGGCCCTTGCTGTCGCGATTGATTGCAAAAGTCAGGCCACCCAAGCCCAAAGAGTTTGCCGTCGAGCAGCCTGTTGATTAAAGCTTGAACGAAACTGCAGCCTCAAAAGTGCCTTCCCAGAAGGGGTGGCAGCAAGTGGCAAGGGCAGGTGAAGAGTGCGTGGAGATTTGAATCGGATGGATTCAAATCTTCCCGCGCTGCTTGAGTCGGCTCAATGTTTCGGCAGACAGATTCAAATAAGAGGCCAGTTCTTTTTTCGGAATGCGCTCAAACAACTCGGGATGCTTGCGCTGAAACCGCTGAACGCGACCTGGCGCATCGAGCAGATGCAAGGTGATGGTATGGGCCATCACCTCGCTCATCAAGCGCATGACGCAATATTCAAACGAATCCTTGATCTTGGGGTGCCGGTCCAAAAATGCCACCCAGTCTGAAAGTGACAGCTTGGCCACCTGCGCCTTGGTCACGCACACCGTGCTGTAAGGCGTCGGCGTGCCAAGGCGCCATGCCGCGTAGCTGGTTTCAATCTCGTGTTCGTCTGCAAACCGGAGAATCATCTCCTTGGCCTGTTCATTGGTCACCACGCGCTTCAAGATGCCCTGCAAAACAAAGTACTGCTCCATCTGGCGCACGCCCTGGTGCAGCAGAAAATCGCCTTTTTTGCAGTCGACGATCACCAGCATGGATTCCAGTTCAGCACTTTGCTCGGCGGTCATGCCCCGCAAAACGACGTTTTGACTGAGTTGGACTCGAATGATGTTTTTATCGGGATGGTTGGCGACTGACAACATGGCTGCTGTGGCGGTTGGCTCGGCACATGAAAGCCGTGAGCGCTATGCAAATACTACAAAATTGACCGTGATCAAGGGTGTGATCGGATTGGCTTCGTATCATATCGTGTCGGGTCAAGGTCTCGCCCGACGGCCATTCGTCGACGGGGTTCTGTCGGTCGCACCAGAGCTAGCCCGCCGAAGCCAAGAAACGAAAAAATCAGGGCACTTTGACCTGGGTCAACGAGTTTTTTCATCGCCAGCCCCATACTTGCGCGCACACCGAGACAGCACCCTGAAAATTAAACCAAGAAAAGCTCCACACCATGACAAACGAAGCCAATTCTCCCGAAACGACAGACGGGTTCCACCTCGTCATTGACGCGCTCAAATTAAACGACATCAACACCATCTTTTGCGTACCGGGGATTCCCATCACCGATCTGACGCGGAAGGCACAGGCCGAAGGCATGCGGGTGATTTCGTTTCGCCACGAGCAGCATGCGGGCAACGCCGCAGCGGCAGCTGGTTATCTGCAACAAAAGCCAGGTATCTGCCTGACCGTGTCAGCCCCCGGATTTTTAAACGGCCTGACCGCGTTGACAAATGCCACCACCAATTGCTTCCCGATGATTTTGATCAGCGGCTCCAGTGAGCGCGAAATCGTCGATCTGCAGCAAGGTGACTATGAGGAAATGGACCAGCTGGCGATCGCCAAGCCACTGTGCAAAGCGGCCTTCCGTATTCTTCATGCTGAAGACATTGGCGTCGGTATCGCCCGTGCGATTCGATCGGCCGTGTCAGGCCGCCCGGGTGGTGTTTACCTTGACCTTCCAGCCAAATTGTTTGGCCAGACCATGGACGCCTTGGCCGGCAAGAAGTCATTGATCAAGGTGGTCGATCCGGCGCCGCGACAAATTCCTGCGCCGGATTCCGTCCAGCGCGCCCTGAGCCTGCTCAAAGGTGCCAAACGCCCGCTGATTATTCTTGGTAAAGGCGCTTCGTACGCCCAGGCTGACGCAGACATTCGGGCCCTGGTTGAAAAATCTGGTATTCCTTATCTTCCGATGTCGATGGCCAAAGGCCTGCTACCCGACACCCACGAGCAGTCAGCGTCAGCCGCACGCTCGTATGTGCTGGCTGAGGCCGACGTGGTGATGCTGGTGGGCGCCCGCCTGAACTGGCTGCTTTCTCACGGTAAAGGCAAGACCTGGGGCGGCCCCAATGCCGCCACGCGCCAATTCATCCAGATCGACATCGCCCCGACCGAAATGGACAGCAATGTGGCCGTCGCTGCTCCGCTGGTAGGCGACATCGGTTCCTGCGCGTCCGCGCTGGTTGCCGCAATGGGCGCGAACTGGGCCAAACCGCCTGCCGAATGGACCGGCACAGTCTACGAGCGTCGCGACAAAAACATCGCCAAGATGGCTGAGACATTGGCGAAGAATCCGCCAGTGATGAGCTTTCAGAGCGCACTCAATGTGATCCGTAACACGGTCAAGGCCAATCCAGAAGCGATTGTGGTC
Organism: Polaromonas sp.; assembly: GCA_031360565.1. Classification (GTDB taxonomy): domain Bacteria; phylum Pseudomonadota; class Gammaproteobacteria; order Burkholderiales; family Burkholderiaceae_C; genus Polaromonas. The sequence goes on along the minus strand of JANMBW010000176.1, from coordinate 347 downwards.
AATGAAGGTGCCAACACGCTGGATTTCGCCCGAAGCATTGTCGACATGTACCTGCCGCGCAAGCGCCTGGACGTCGGTACCTGGGGCATCATGGGCATCGGTATGGGATTTTCCGTCGCGGCGGCAGTGGTCACTGGCAAGCCAGTGATTGCCATCGAGGGCGACAGTGCCTTCGGCTTCAGCGGCATGGAGGTCGAGACGATTTGCCGCTACAACCTGCCGGTATGCGTGGTCGTTTTCAACAACAATGGTATTTACCGCGGCACCGACGTGAACCCTTCAGGTGGCAAAGACGTTGCGCCGACTGTGTTCGTCAAGAATGCACGCTACGATAAGATGATGGAGGC